>JBLMXA010000832.1:0-4955 GCA_050257515.1 Acidobacteriota bacterium
CCGCTGCCGCTGGCCAAGGCAGCCGAGCCCGCCGATCCCGCGTTCACCCCCGCCGCGAAGCCCTCGCAACCGCGGCGGCCGCACACGCCGTCGACTCCGCCGATGCCGCGTCATCCGACGCCGGCCGCTCCGCTACCCGTGGCGCGGCTTCCCGCCCACGGCGCGCCCGCGATCGCGCGCGAGGTCGAGATCCCGACCGAGCCCACCGACATCACGACGGTGCCCGAGCAGGCACTGCCGGAGAAGGACGCGGTCGCGGCAGCCCCCGAGCCCGTCAAGGAAGAGCCGAAGCCGGAAGCCAAGCCACAGCGCTCGGGCGGCATGCGTGCGTCCGAGATCATGGCGGCGATTCCGACCGACGACTGGACGATGTCGCCCGACGCATCGGCGCCGGTCGTGCTGCCGGCGAGCCAGAAGCTCGCGCCGCCGAACGCGCCCGCGCCGATCGTCGTCGAGGCGAAGACGCGGCCGAAGGGCCCGCCGACCGGCGACTGGACGATGCAGGCCGATCCGAACGCGCCCGATGGCTGGGCCGCCCCGGCGAAGGTGCAGAAGATCGTCGATCGGCCGCCCGACGTGCCGGCACCGACGGGCAAGCCCGCCACCGGCAACCCGGTGATCACGGTCGCGAGCGACAAGGCGATCAACATCCAGCAGTGGGAGGACAAGCCGACCGGCATCGGCGAGCCGCTCGTCGAGATCGACTCGACGCTGATGGAGCCGCTCAAGCCGATGCCCGCCGACGACGCCGCTGCGCCGCCGGCCGCGACGGGCGCCGACCCGCCGCCGCTCGGACCGATGCCACCGCGCGCGCCGACCGTGCCGCCGCCGCTCGCGCCGATGTTCGCGCCGCCGCCGCTCGGCTTCGCGGCGACGCTCCCGCCGCCCGCGTTCGGCCACGCGACCGGCCCGCAGCAAGCGCTGCCTGCCGGCTACGCGACCGGCCCGCAGCAAGCGCTGCCTCCCGGCTACGCGACCGGCCCGCAGCAAGCGCTGCCCGGCCCCGAGCAGCAGGCGGCGATGATGGGCTACGCGCGGATGGTCACCGACGGGGGCACGAACTTCTTCCGCGACAGCGAGCAGGTCCCGAGATACGCGAGCGATCCGGCGTTCGCCGTCGCGGATCGCCAGCGCCGCAAGCGCGTGCTGATCGTCGCGGTCGGCTCGGCGATCGCGCTCGTCGCGCTCGTCGTCGCGATCGTCGTCGTCACCGGCGGCAAGAAGAGCGCGGCGAGCCCCGCCGCGGGCTCCGCGATCGCGAACGTCGGGCCGGCGCAGCACGCCGGCTCGGCGACGATCGCGACCGGCTCGGCGGCGCCGGCGGTCGGCGCGGGCTCGCAGGCCGTCGTCGAACCCCCGCCGGAGCCCGGCTCGGCAGGCTCGGCGGCCGTGACCAAGCCCGACACCGGATCCGACAGCAAGCCCGACGACGGCCCGACCGTCGGCCCGGGGACGTGCAAGGTCGAGGTGATGACGAGCCCGCCGGGCGCGCAGATCTTCGACGAGCACAAGCCGCTCGGCACCACACCGGCGACGCTGGAGCTGCCGTGCGGCGTCGAGGCGAAGCTGACGGTCCACAAGTCCGGCTTCTTCTCGAACCAGAAGATCGTCAAGCCCGGCATCGACAGCAAGCTCGAGGTCTCGCTGGTCAGGGCGATCTTCTCGATGAAGGTGACGTCGATGCCCGCGGGCGCGACGATCACCGTCGGCGGCAAGTCGATGGGCGTGACGCCGACGACGATCAAGCTGCCCGCGTACACGCCGGCGACGATCACGGTGACGAAGGACGGCTACGCTCCCGACACGCAGAAGGTGTCGCCGCGGCAGAACAACATGGCGCACCACGTGAACCTGAGGCGCGTCAGCGGCGGTCGACGCCGCTGAGCTTCAGGTCCGCGACCTCGGCACGCACGCGCGCCATGAACGCATCGCCCGGATCGGGCTTGTCGTTCTTGTACGAGCGATCGCGCTCGACGTAGTACGGGTGATCGCGGAAGCGCATCACCTCGGAGTGGCCGAGCAGGTGCGTGATCGGGAACCGTGCGGCGAGGTCGCGCACGAGCGCCGCGTCGGCGGCGACCTGCGCGTCGGTGAGCGGGTACTTGTCGGCGTCGCCGACGTTCTCGATGCCGATCGCGATGTGGTTGAGGCCGATGCAGTGGCGCGCGAACCGCGTCTCGGGCTGCAGCCGGTAGATCGTGCCGTCGCGATCGACGAGGAAGTGCGACGAGACGTTGACCGCGCCGGCGCGCGCGAGCTCGGGACGCGCCGCCTCGATGCGTACGTGGTCGAAGTACCGGCGCGTCGCCTTCGCCGAGCCACCCGCCGTGTAGTGCAGCACGATCACGCGCGGCGTGATCGTCAGATCCTTCGCGTCGGGATCGCTGTGGGCGCGGCGATACTCGAGCGTGAGCCGCGCGCGCTCGTCGCTCCACGCCATCGGCGTGTCGACGATCACGAGCTTCGGGCTACCGGCATCGGGCTTCGGGCCCGCCGCGACCGACGCGGCGGACCCTGGCGAGCCCATCGCCCGTGACCCGTGGCCGGTCGCCTCGTGCGAGCCGCACGCGACGAGCACGAGCAGGGCGACCGTTCGCACCCCTCGGTGCTAGCAGCTCTACTTCCAGAACGCCACGCGGCCCTTGCTCGGCGGCGGCGCCGCGCCGGCGGCGAGCTTGGCGAGCTCGCTCGCGACCGCGAGCACCTCGCTCGCGACGCTCGTCGCGAGGGCGAGCGCCGCCGACAGCCGCTTGACGAGGTGCTCGACGGCATCCGCGAGCTCGCCGCCCGCGCCGACCGAGCGCACGTCCTCGACCCACTCGGTCAGCCGCTCGCGGAGCAGCCGCAGCACCCCGATCTCGCAGCTGCCCTGCCCCTGCGCCTCGAGCTCGCGCGCGAGCTGGGCGAGCTCGGCGAGGTGCGCGGCGCTCGGGACCTCGCGCTCCCGCTCGAGCTCGAGCGAGCGCTCCGGCTCGGCGGGCGGCCTCGGCGCGGCATAGCGCGCCCCGGCCATGGTCTTGGCCTTCGCCTCGCCACCCGGCATCGCCGCGCGGGCCTGGATCGGCGGCGGCGCGCCCATCGGCATCGCCGGCGGCGGCATCACCGGCGCCATCGGCACCGGCGCCGACTGCATCGCCATGGGCGCGCGGCGCACGCGGGTGGGCGCCGCGCCACGCTCGAGCATGTCCCAGCCCGCGGCCGGCTCGACGGGCTGGACGATCTGCTGCAGCTTGCCGCCCTTGTTGACGACCTCGCTGCGATCGATCGCGAGGAACGCGGTGAACCGCGACAGCACGGCGAAGCGCTTCGAGATCGCGACGATCTGCGGCTCGAGCTCGCGCGCGCCGGTCGCGTAGCGATCCTCGAGCTCGCGCACGTGGGCGCGTGCCCAGCACGCGGCGAGCCAGCTGCGGGCGCCGCCGAACGTCTCGCGCAGGCTCGGTCCGATCGCCGCGCCCTCCGCGGCGGTCATCGCGCGCGGCACGGACGCGTGAAACGGGTCGCCGAGGCTCGTCGCGTCGAGCTCGAGCGCCGCGCCGGCCGGCGCGCTGCCGCGGTAGCGTCCGAACACGGTGACCGGCGCGCCCGCGTAGACGTCGGGGAGCTTGCCAGGCGCGAGCGTCGCGGCGTCGAGCTCGAGGTGGACGGCACGAATGCCGAGATCGGTCGCGATCGGCATGCCGATGCGGCGGTGAACCTTGGCCATCACCGCGTCGAGCCGGTCCTCCGACTCGACGAGCTCGCACAAGCCGCCGCCGGCCCCGGCGAGCCGGCGCAAGAACGCGGCGTTGACGGCCTGGTCGATGCCCAGCGTGAACACGCGCGCGCCGCGCAGGTTCGGTGCGAGCTCGCGCAGGATGTGATCCTCGTTTCCGACCTGACCGTCGGTGACGAGCACGATCACGCGCGTGCGATCGTCGTGGCCGCCCGCGAGCAGCCGGAGCGCCTCGCGCAGCGGCTCGGCCAGCTCGGTGCCGCCGCGCGCGTCGATCTTCGCGAGCGCCTCGACCGCGCGGAAGCGCTGGCGGTCGGTGGCCTCGGCGAGGCCGGCGGCGGGGACGATCTCGAACGTGTTGTCGAACGCGAGCACGCAGAAGCGATCGCGCGAGGTGAGCGTGTCGATGATGCGCGCCGTCGCGCGGCGCGCGGCGACCATCTTCCAGCCCTGCATGCTGCCGGAGCGATCGAGCACGAACACGACGTCGCGCGGCTTCACGGCGAGCTCCGTCGTGCTCGGCGGGACCAGCGTGAGCATGAACGTGCCGGCCTTGCCGTCGGCGTCGTCGGCGCACACCAGCGAGCTGCGCAGCTCGGGCCCGGCGAGCCGCCAGCGCAGGATGAAGTCGCGATCGAGGCGCTGTCCGGGCGTCAGCGTGAAGATCTGGCCGCCGCCGCGCAGCATCTCGGCCGTCACCGCGCCGAGGCTCGACGCGACGTCGGTCACGCCGCGATCGGCGAGCCACACGCGCATCCCGAGCCGCACCGGGTTCGGGCAGCCGGGGAGCCGCACCGGCGGTGAGATCCGCGATGCATCCGGTACCAGGTTCGTGTCCTCGGCGACGCCGAGGCCGGCCTGGTCGCCGCCGAGCGCCGCGCCGGGGATGTAGCGCGGCGCGACGACGAGCGGGAACCGGAACGTCACCTCACCGTCGTCGACGGGCAACGGCCCGACGAGCGACAGCCGGACGGTCGCCGCCTCGCCGGGCATCAGGTTGCCGACGCGCAGCGTGAACACGCCCGCGCGCTCCTCCTCGGTGATCGCGGCGCGATGTCCCGCGGCGATCGCCTCGTCGTACTGCTCGCGTGCCGCGGCGCGCTCGTCGATCACGCCCTCGATCACGCGGCCCGCGACCTCCATGCGGAAGCGCGTCGCCGCCGCGCGATCGGGCAGCGGGAACACGTAGGTCGCCTCGATCGGCTCGCCGAGCGTGTTCTCGAACGTCTGCGCGACCTCG
>JBLMXA010000833.1:0-9202 GCA_050257515.1 Acidobacteriota bacterium
GCTCGAGACGCACTCCGCCGAGCACGTCGCGCTGTCGACCGCCGCCAACATCGCGCGCCGCTGCCGCGGGTGCGGCAACACCGGGGAGGCGTTCGCGCGCGCGTCGTTCGCGGTGACGTTCATGGGCGCGCACGAGGCGGTGGTGCCGTTCCAGCGCGAGACGCCGGTCCAGATCGCGAACGGCAGCGAGCGCACCGGCAGCTACGGCGGTGGCTTCGAGCCGCCGGTGTCGCACCAGCTCGCGTTCCTCGCCGTCGGCGGCGAGCGCATGCAGCAGACCGTCGCGACGATCGCGCAGCACCAGCCGCGCGCGGTCGCGTGGGATGGCTCGCACGACGCGCTGTACGTCGCGGGTCTCGGCACCGACACGATCCTCCAGATCAAGAACGCGTCGCAGGCCGGGATCGCCGAGGGCCTGTCGGCGACGGTGACGAGCGGCAAGAACAAGTGCGGTCCCGATGGCCTCGCGGTCACCGGCGAGGGCAACGTCCTCGTGTGGTGCTCGTTCACGCGCACCGTCGAGCGCGTCGAGTTCGTCGACCGCAAGGGCCAGCTCGCGACCGCGACGAAGCTCGACGCCGGGCCGACGCTCGTCGCGTCGAAGCTCGATGCCAAGCAGCACGAGGGCCTGGTCGAGTTCCACGTCGCGTCGCCGCAGATCTCGCAGGCCGGCGCGATGGCGTGCGCGACCTGCCATCCCGACGGCCGCGCCGACGGCCTGTCGTGGCGCATCGAGAAGGCCGAGCTGCAGACGCCGCTCCTCGCCGGCCGCGTCGCCGGCGCGCACCCGTTCAAGTGGGACGGCGGCGACAAGGACCTGCGCACGAGCCTCGCGACGACGATGAAGCGGCTCGGCGGCTTCGGCCTGCAGAAGGACGAGACCGACGCGCTCGCCGCGTACCTCGAGGTGCTGCCGGCGCCGCGCGCGCCGACGCGTGACGCCCAGGCGGTCGCGCGCGGCAAGCAGCTGTTCGACTCGGCCGAGCTCGGCTGCCGCAGCTGCCACGACGGCGCGGACTACAGCGATCAGGACAAGCACAAGTTCGCGGGCAGCACGCTGCCCGAGGTCAAGACGCCGAGCCTCATCGGCCTCGCCGCGAGCGCGCCGTACTTCCACGACGGCAGCGCGGCGACGCTCGAGGCGCTGCTCCGCGATCGCGGTGCGGTCCATGGCATGGCCGAGACCTCGAAGCTCAGCGATCGCCAGGTCGCGGACCTCACCGCGTTCCTCGAGACCCTGTGACGCGAGCGAGTCACGGCTGCGACGGCGGCGACACGCTCGTGCCGTTGATCGCGACCGGCGACATCAGGATGTAGCCGCCGCCCCCGCCGCCGCCGCCGCCGCCGTCGAACATCGCGATGTTCGCGCTGTGGCCGGGCCTACCGTCGGGCGGAGTGGCGCTCGTGCTGCCGGCGCCGCCGGTACCGCCGCCGGTCGCGTTGCCGCCCAGCGCGCCGGCGCCGGGCAACGCCGGGTCGGGATCGAGGCCCGAGCTCTGGTCCGTCGTGACGCCGTTGCGCAGGCCGCCGCCGCCGCCACCACCGCCGTCCGCGATCAGCGTCGCGCCGACCATCATCGTGAGCGTGCCGGCGTCGAGCACGATCATGCCGCCGCTGCCGCCGCCGCCGCCGCCCTCGTCGGTGTTCGTGGTGCCCGCCGCACCGCCCGCCCCCGACGCGTTGATCTTGCCGTTGATCGCGATCGTGCCCGTGCCCGGCGTCCACAGATAGACCGCACCGCCGCCGTTGCCGCCGGTGCCGGCGGTCGAGTTGCTGTCCGCGCCGCCGCGCCCGCCCGCGCAGCCGCCGCGCAGCGTGGTCGGCTTCGTGCGCGCTTGCTGCGCCGTCGCGCCGCCGGCGTTCATGCCGTTGCCGCCACCGTCGCCACCCGCGCCGCCGGTGCCGCCGAAGCTCCCGCCCGCGCCGCCGCCGGCGCCGGTCGTCGCGGTGCCGTCCGCGCCGTCGTTCGTGATCGAGCAGCTCGCGTCGTCGGCGGCCGGGCCGATCTGGCTCCCGGTGCTCTTGCTGCTGACGTCGAGCAGCCCGCTGATCGTGATCGAGCTCGTCGCGAACAGCACGAGCGGGCGGCCGCCGCGGACGGTCGTCGTGGCGATCTCGATCGAGTCGGCGTAGATCACGCACACCTGCGAGCCGTCGGTCTGCGTCGTCACCGCGAGGCAGTCGGTCTGGTCCATCACGTCGGTGTCGATCGTCGAAGCCAGGCCCCGCATGTCGGCGAGCTGCGGCGGATAGCAGACCTGGATCCCGAACCGACCGGTGACGCAGGTGTAGCCAGACGGTGCGTCGGCGCGGCCGCCGGGCGTCGCGTCCGTGGTCGCCAGCGCGCACTCGCCGGCGGTCGGCTCGTGGCAGCGCAGGTTCGAGCCACACACGAGCTCGCCGGGACACGCCGCGGTCTCGCAGCTGATCCCACACGCGTCCTGCGACGCGGGGTGGTAGCAAGCGGTCGCCACCACCAACCAGCACGCGCGCGGGGTCCGCACCTGCCCATTGTCGCACGCGCACGGTACGGGAGGTCCGCGAGTTGCACTCCGCGAGCAGCGGCGCACGGTCGCGCCAGACGAGGTCCAAGATGTTGTATCGCTGTTCACCCGTCGTGGCGGTCTTGTCGCTGTGCGGGCTCGCCGCGTGCGTCGACGCGACAGGCCGCTCGATCGACGAGCTGCGGAAACGTAAGGATGCCGGCGTCTCGGTCGACGCGCCCCCCGTCGTCGATGCGAGCTCGAGCACACCGGGAGGCGTGATCGCCTGCTACACCGAGGGCGAGCCGAGCGCGACGTGCACGCTGCCGGTGCCCTGCTGCTGGAACAACTACAGCTCCCAGCACGACGGCTACTGCACGACCGCTCCGTGCGCGTGGGGCACCGAGACGTGCGACGGGCCCGAGGACTGCACCGCGGGGCAGGTGTGCTGCTCGCGCGCGATCTTCGACGCCAGCGGCGACAAGATCGGCTACGCGATGGGCTGCTCGGCGGCACCGTGTGGCGCGCCGCCGTTCGATTACGAGCTGTGTCACCCCGCGACGGGCTGCTCGAGTGGGTCGTGCGTGACCGCGTACGGCCACGACAACGATCTGCCTCCCGAGCTCTACCTCTGCCAGTGAGCGGTCACGACGACGCGCTCGTGTAGCTGCGGATCGCCGCACGCCACACGAGCCGGCTGACGACGAGCATCACGAGCGCGCCGGCGATCGTGCCGACCGCGGCGCGCGCGTCGAGCGTGCCGAGCAGCGCCATCGCTGGGAACGTCGTCATGATCGCGATCGGGATCACGAACGTGAACACGATGCGCCACAGGCCGGGGAACACCTGGACCGGCCACCGCGCGGTGTCGAAGATCGCGCCGAGCAGGTAGATCAGGTTGTCGAGCCGGCCGGCCCAGAACGCGAGCGCCGCGCACACGATCCACAGCGAGTACATCGCGAGCGCACCGGCGACGAACAGCGCGAGCCCGCCGAGCACGTGGGCGGCGCCCGGCGGCGAGCCGCGCAGCGCGAACGCGTACGCGATCACGGCGAGCGCGCCGAGCAGGTCGAAGATCTTCCACGGCTCGTAGCGCGACGCCGACACCATCGCCTGCGCGTCGACCGGCTTGAGCAGGACGTAATCGAACGAGCCCTGGCGGATCTGCTCGACGAGATCGACGAGCGACGGGCTGACGATGCCCTCGAGCAGCGCGCGCAGCGCCGAGAAGTAGCCCATCACGATCAGCGCGGACGACGCGTCCCAGCCGGCGACCTGCGGCCGCCGATCGAACAGCACGAACAGCGGCAGCAGCGTCAGCGCGAGCGACGCGAGGCTGCCGATGCCCTCGATGACGAAGTTCGCGCGGTACGCCATCGCCGACGCGGCGCTGATCCGCAGCTGGATCGCGAGCAGGCGCAGGTAGCGCGTCATCCGCCCACCGCCTCGAACCGGCGCACGCCGGCGCGCCACACGACGAGCGCGATCCCGAACAGCACGGCCGCCCACGCGAGCTGGCCGCCGACGATGAGTCCGACCTGCTCGTGCGACAGGTCGCGCGTCATCAGCTCGACCGGCGCGCTCTGCATGAAGCGGAACGGCGAGTACGCGGCGGCGGTGCGAAACACGCCGGGCAGCAGCGACAGCGGCAGCAGGTACCCCGAGAGCAGCGAGTAGGCACCGAAGTAGAGGTTCGCGATCGCGAACGTCTGGGTCATCCAGAACGACAGACACCCGATCACGAACAGCATCATGAACGTGAGGAACCACGCGAGCGCGAGCGACGGCACGATCGCGGCGAGCTGCAGCGGATCGCTGGCGAGCTCGTGGCCGCCCGACGTCACGAGCAGGATCACGATCAGCGGCAGCGCGATCGCGGAGCGGAACGGGATCGCGGCGATGTGGCTCGCGGCATACGCGTAGAACGGATGGATCGGGCGGAGCAGGCGCATCGACAGCGCGCCGCTGCGCATCTCCTCGCTCATCTGCCACGCGACCCAGTTGCCGGTCAGCTGGCGGACGATCAGCGTCGCGAGGTAGTACGCGGTGAAGTCGGCCGCGGTGTAGCCGCCGAAGCTGCCGTCGCGCGCGACCGCCGTCCACAGCGCCATCATGATCAGCGGCTGGGTCGTCGTCAGGATCCACACCAGGAACTCGCCGCGGTACGCGACGGTCTCGGCGACGCCGACGCGCAGCAGCGTCGGCATCGCGCGCAGCGTGCGGCTCGCGCTCATACTGCCTCTCGTGCCTCCTTCGCCTTGCCGAACATCTGGCGCAGGATGTCCTCGAGCGGCGGGTCCTCGATCGCGAGGTCGGTGGCGTGCAGCGTGCCGAGGAGGTGGCCGACGACGGCCGGCAGCTCGCGTTCGGGGACGCGCACCGTGACCCGCTGCGCCTCGCGCGCGAGCAGCGTGCCGAGCCGCGCGAGCTCGTCCTCGGAGATCGGCTTCGTCAGCGTGAACGACACGCGCTTGTTCGGATCCATCGTCTTGATCAGCTGGCGCAGATCGCCGTCGTGGATCAGCTTGCCCTGATCGATCACGATGATGCGCGGGCATAGCGCGACGACGTCGTCCATGTAGTGCGACGTCAGCAGCACGGTCGCCTCGCGGCGCTGGTTGTAGCTGCGCACGAAGTCGCGGATCGCGACCTGCATCGCGACGTCGAGCCCGATCGTCGGCTCGTCGAGGAACAGCGTCGTCGGCCGGTGGAGCAGGGCGGCTGCGAGCTCGCACTTCATGCGCTCGCCGAGCGACAGCTGCCGCGTCGGCTTGTCGACGAGGTCGCCGAGCTCGAGCAGCTCGGTCAGCTCCTTCAGCGTCTGCTCGAACTGGTCCTTCGGCACGCCGAACACCGCGCGGTTCATCGCGTAGGTCTCCGACGGCGGCAGATCCCAGATCAGCTGCGACTTCTGGCCCATCACGAGCGTGATCCGCGACAGGAACGCGGCCTGCCGCCGGAACGGCACGTGGCCCTCGACGTCGACCTCGCCGCCCGTCGGGTGGAGCAGGCCGGACAGCACCTTGAGCGTCGTCGTCTTGCCGGCGCCGTTCGGCCCGAGGAAGCCGACGCGCTCGCCGCGCTCGATCGTGAAGCTGACGCCGTCGACTGCCTTCACCGTCTCGTAGTGGCGGCGCACGATCGACTTCAGCGCCGCCGCGAACCCCGGCGGCCGCCGGTGGACGCGGAAGTGCTTCTTCAGCTCGTGCGCGCGGATCACGCACCGAGGCTACTAGATTTCGGCGGATCCGCCCGTCCAGGACTCTCGCATCTACTTCTTCTCGCGATCCCGCGCGGCCTTCGCCAGCTCGCCGACCTGCTTGATCGGCAGGCTGTCGATCGACTCGCCCTCCAGGACCGCCTCGAGCAGCTGCGCGCCGACCTGCGCGAGCTGCGTGAGCGACGCGATGCGCTGCGCGATCAGCTCGCGGCGCGCGCCGCCGGGGAGCTTGACGTCCTGGCCGGCAGCCTCGAGCTCGTCCTGTGCGGTGCGGATCCAGCGCAGCTCGCGCTCGCGGAACACGCGCGACACCATCTTCCAGATCGAGGTCTCGGCCTCGTAGTGCTCGCGGCGCTCGCCGACCACCCAGGCCTTCTTGACGATGCCCCACTGGATCAGCTCGGCGAGCAGCATCGACACCGCACCGGTCGACAGCCCGAGGCGCTCGCCGAGCTCGGCCGCGGTCAACGGATGGTCCTCGAGATACAGGACCGCCCACATCCGGCCCATGTTGCGCTTGAAGCCCCACGACTCCATCAAGGAGCCGATCGCGTCGGCGACCCTGAGCACCGCCGGATCGACGCGCTCGGCCTTCGCCATTACTGCTCGTCGTCGGGCGGCTTGACCGCCGCCTGCTCGCGCGTCGCGACGCGCACGATGTTGCCGCCCTCGACGGGCAGCTTCGACACGATCGACGTCTCGTGGCGGCGCCGGTTGATGATCTCGACGATCTCGCGCTGGGACAGGCCGCCCGACGGCCGGATCACGACGCTCGCTTCCTTGCCGGTGCGTAGCTCCTTCGCCGACACGTTGAGCAGCGACTCGACGTCGACCGTCATCACGAGCTCGACGCGCACCGAGCCGGCCGGGCCGGGCGGCAGGTCGTCGAGCACGATCTGGCCGAGCTTGCGGTTCTTCGCGAGATCGGTCGACTCGCCCTGGTAGAGCTCGATCGACACGAACTTCTGATCGTCCGAGGTCGTCGCGAACAGCTTGCGCGCGCGCACCGGCAGCATCGAGTTGCGCGGGATCATCACCGAGAACCCCGACGGGCCGACCTTGATGCCGAGGTCGTGCGGCGTGACGTCGAGCAGCGCGGCCTCGTCGGAGTCGCCGGCGAGGATGCCGGCGTAGGCGGCCGCGCCGAGCGCGACGACCTCGTCGGGGTTCGCGCCCTTGCTCGGCTTGCGATGGAAGATCCGCTCGACCATCTGCTGCACCGCCGGCCACCGCGTCATGCCGCCGACGAGCAGCACGTCCTCGACGTCGGTCGCGGCGAGCCCCGCGTCGGCGAGCGCGCGCTTGCACGGCGGCTCGACCCTCGCGAGCAGCTCCTTCGTCCACGCCTCGACCTCCTCGCGCGAGATCGGGCGCTCGAAGTTGATCGGCGCGCCGTTGACGTCGTTCGCGAGGAACGGCAGCTGGAGCATGGTCTCGCGATCGGTCGACAGCGCCTTCTTCGCGGTCTCGCACGCCTCGCGCAGGCGCGACATCGCCATCGGGATGCCGGTGAGATCGACGCGGTACTTGTCGAACACCTCGTCGACGATCCGCTCGAGCATGCGGCGATCCCAGTCCTCGCCGCCGAGCGCGGTGTCGCCGCCGGTCGCGAGCACCTCGAAGATGCCGTTCTCGACCGACATGATCGAGATGTCGAACGTGCCGCCGCCGAGATCGAACACCGCGATGATGCGGCGGCCCTCGGTCACGCGATGTGCGCCGTAGGCGAGCGCGGCCGCGGTCGGCTCGTTGAGGATGCGGATCACGTCGAGACCGGCGATCTGGCCGGCGTCGCGTGTCGCCTGGCGCTGGGCCTCGTCGAAGTAGGCCGGCACGGTGACGATCGCGCGCGTCACCGGCTCGCCGAGCGACTCCTCGGCGAGCTGGCGCATGCGCCGCAGCACGTGCGCGGCGCACTCCTGCGGGCTGATCGGCTGGCCGTGCACGCGCACCCACGCGTCGCCGTTCGGCGCGGCGACGATGCGGAACGGCGCGAGCTTCGCGAACCACGCGACGTCGTCGGCATTGACCTTGCGGCCGATCAGCCGCTTCGCGCCGTATACCGTCGCCGACGCGTTCGTCACCGCCTGGCGGCGCGCGCGCGTGCCGACCGTGACCTGGCCGTTCGGCGCCCACGACACCCACGACGGGGTCGTGCGCTCGCCGTCGGCGGCGACCAGCGTGCGCGGCTGGCCCTTGTCGTCGAGCACCGCGACGCACGAGTTCGTGGTTCCGAGATCGATGCCGAGGATGCGTGTCATGTCGGCGGCTCCTTCTTGCCCATGAGCCGAGACAGCAGGCCCTTGCGTTCGTTCGTCGCCTGACGCCGCATGTCGGCGAGCTCGCGCGCCGCGCGCTCGTTCGACGGATCGAGCTCGAGCGCGGCCTCGAACCGCTGCGCCGCCTCGAGCCGATCGCGCTGGCCGAGCGCACGCAGGCCCTCGCACAGCTCCATCCCGGCGCGGTACGCCTTCTCCTGCGGGTGCTTCTTCGCGAGGATGCGGTAGCCGGAGAGCGCCTCGTCGAGCTTGCCGTCGTCGATCAGCGCCTCGAGCGCGGCGACGTCGCCCGGATCGACAGGCGCGCTCGGCGTCGCCGGCATCGGGCCGGTCGGCACGCCGCGCGAGGGCGTGACGACGCTCGCCGGCGCGCGCCCGCCTTGCTTGACGACCGGCACCGCGAGCTCGTCGCCGCCCTTCGCGAGCTCGGTGTGCGCGAGCTCGGCGGTCTTCGCGCTCGGATTCGTCGGCGCGTCGTGCGGGCCCTTCGCCGCCTGCTTCGTCGGGAGGTCGATCGCCGAGTCGCGCGGCGGCGGCGGCGGCACGGCGATGCGCGGCTGCGTGATCGGCGGCCGCTTCACCGGGCCCGAGCCACGCGGCTCGGTCTGCGCGCGCTGCGGGACGCGCGGCCCGATCTGCGCGAGCACCTGCTGGCGCCCCGCGGCGTCGGACAGCCGGCGGTACGCGTCGCGGATCAAGATGAAGATCTCGGCGGCCGTCTGCTTGAGCTTCTGCGACTGGTAGCGCGCGAACCGATCGGGGTGGTAGCGCTTGGTCAGCTCGCCGAACGCGGCGCGCACGTCGCCGTCGGTCGTCTCGTAGCCGACGCCGAGCACGAGGAACGGGTTGAGCTTGCGCAGCGACTCGGCCTCGGCGTCGAGCGCGCGCAGGAGGTCCTCCTCGGCGGCGGCGAGATCGCCCCCCTCGTCGACCCGCACCGGCCCGCTCGAGGTCTTCGCCATCGGCGCCTCGGGCGCCCCGGGCTGGCTCGCCGCGCGCACCTTGGACTCGGCGGCGAGCGCGCTCTCGATCAGCCACACCGACTTGGTCGGCAGCGGTTCGAGCGACAGGTCGACGCCGGTGCCGCGCTGCGGATCGACGACGTGCTTGACGATCACGCCCGACAGCTCGATCACGGTCGCGCTCGGCAGCTCGAGATCGATGCGCACGAGCGTGCCGATCGGCGGCTGCGTCGATGCCTTGAGGAACATCGACCCACG
>JBLMXA010000834.1:0-4389 GCA_050257515.1 Acidobacteriota bacterium
CGGCGCCCGCCGCGCCCGAGCTCCAGCGCGCCCGCCTGGCCGAGGCCGCCGTCGACTCGGTCGTGTTGCCGATCGACGTGAACACGTGCACCTGCTTGCCGGCGAGCGCCTTCTGCAGCTGGTCGGCGTCGAAGTCCCCGAGCCCGCCGATCGCGACGACCTGGTCGGCCCACCGCGCATCCGGATAGTCCTTGTTGCTCGCCATCGCCTCGCCGCCCGGCGATTCGCCCTCGAGCTGCACGTTGTCGAGCTCGTAGTCGGTCGGCTTGACGACGACCTTGACGCCGTTGCTGAGCGTCCACTCGGTGACGTCGATCTCCTTGATCGTCTTCTCCTTGACGACCTTGCCCGGGATCGGGGTCTTCGCCATCAGGTTCGTCGGCACCGCCTTGTCCTGCCACGGCGGCACGTCCATCTTCGAGACCTCGTCGACGATCGCGAGCACCCTGTCCTTGCTCGGCAGCGGCTTCCCGTCGGGGCCGGAGATCATGATCGTGCGGTTCTCGGCGCCGCCGTAGCTCTTCGCGATGCCGTTGAGCTCGTCGACCGTGATCTGCGGCAGGAACTGCTTGGTCAGCTCGTGCTCGGCGACGCGGCCGATCATCAGCTCGTGGGCGAAGAAGTAGCGCGTGATCTCGTCGGTGAAGTCGCGGCTGTCGGTCGTCGCCTCCTGCTCGGCCGCCTCCTGCAGCGCGCGGCCGTAGTTCGTGCGCGCGCGCTCGAGCTCGGTCGCGGTGATGCCGTGGCGATCGAGACGCACGACCTCGGTGATCAGCACCTTCAGCGCGTCCTCGACCTTGCCGTTCTTGACCTGCGCGAACCGCTCGAAGCCGTCGATGTCGCGGACGAGCGAGCTCATGCCGCCGGCGGCCATCACGAACGGCGCGTCGGGCTTGCGCGCGAGCGACGCGAGCCGCTCGTTCAGGATCATCGCGTAGAGCTGCTCGCCGATCGAGCGCCGGTAGTCGAGCTTGCTCGACACGTTGCGGTGCGGGATCGTGTTGACGACGGTGATGCTCGTGCCGGGCACCTCGCGATCGGTCTCGATCGACACGCGCGTGCCCTTCGCCGGCGGCACGCCGCCGTCGGGCCGCGGCCGCTCGTGCGCGGGACCCTTGAGATCGGCGAACCGCTTCTCGATCTCCTTCTGCAGCGTCGCCGGATCGAAGTCGCCGACCGCGATCACCGCCATCAGATCGGGCCGGTACCAGTCCTTGTAGAAGCGGTAGAGCGTGTCGCGCTTCGCGTGCTTGATGATCTCCGGATCGCCGATCGTCAGGCGATCGGCGTAGCGCGTGCCCGCGAACAGCACCTTGGAGTGCTTGTCGAACAGGCGCGCCGCCGCGCCGCGGCCGAGCCGCCACTCCTCGAGCACGACGCCGCGCTCCTTGTCGACCTCGACGGGGTCGTAGCTGACGTCGCCGGCCCAGTCGCGCAGGATGTCGAGGCCCTTGCCGAGGTACTCGGCATTGTCGGTCGGCACCTCGAGCTGGTACACGGTCTGCTCCCACGTCGTGTACGCGTTGAGATCGGCGCCGAATCGCATGCCGATCTTCTCGAGGTAGCTGACGATGTCGTTCTTCGGGAACCGCTTGGTCCCGTTGAACGCCATGTGCTCGTCGAAGTGCGCGAGGCCGCGCTGGTCGTCATCCTCCTGCACCGAGCCGGCGTTGACCGCGAGCCACAGCATCGCGCGCTTCTCCGGCTTGCCGTGCTTCATGATGAAGTACGTCATCCCGTTCGCGAGCTTGCCGGTGTGGACCTCGGGCCACAGCGGCATCGGGGCGGCGTCGGGGTTCGCCGGCACGGCCGGCGGCGCGACCTGCTGGGCCGTGGGTGCGGGGACAGGTGCGGGCGCGGGCGCGGGCTTGGGCTGCGAGCCGCCGCACGCGGCGAGCGCGGCGATCGCGAGGACCGCATGGATCGACCGTCTGGACATGGCGGGCACATTGCCACGGCCGTCCGGGAGCGACCAGGGCTCAGGCGGTCTCGGTGGCGGCCGCGCGGTGCGCCGTGACGTCGAACAGCGCGGCGAGCTCGTCTTCCTTCTTCGCGGCGTCGCGGCGGCCGAGATCGATCAGCTCCTGCGCGTAGTCGCCGTCGAACAGCAGGTACGACAGCAGGTCGCTCTCGTGCGCCGCCTCGCCCGCGGCGAGCCGCTGCAGCAGCTTGCGCGCCATGATGCCCTTGAGCTTCATACGGCCGGAGCGCGCGAACTGCGCCGCGAGCATGCCGATGTCCTCCGACGGCCGGATGTGCACGGCCTCGATGCGGCGCAGCGGCGCGCCGCGCAGCCGCACGAGCTCGTGGTTCATCATGTCCTCGAACTTCGCACCGAACGACGCGTAGCCGGCCTCGAGGATCAGGTTGATCCGCTGCATGCGCTGGAGGTCGTACTCGGTGTGATCGAGCAGCAGCGCGTTGAGCGCCTTGCCGGCGAGGAACAGCGGCTTGGGATACGCCTCGACGCGCTCGCGCTGGATCACCTTCGGCTCCTTCGCGACGTAGCGCAACGACACGAGCAGCAGGCGATCGGCGCCGAGCCGGATGGCCGGCGACATCGGCGTGTTCTGGCGCAGGCCGCCGTCGGTGAAGTACTCATCGCCGATCTTCACCGCGGGGAACAGCATCGGGATCGCGGCCGACGCGAGCACGTGGCGCGGGCCGATGCGCGCGGCGCGGTGGCGCACGAACGGATCGCGGCTCCACTCGCGCGGCACCGGCTCGGCGGTCTGCAGGAACACGATCGTGTGGCCGGTGCCGACGTGCGTCGCCGACACCGACAGCGCCGACAGCTGGCCGCCGCGCAGGCTGCGCTCGATGCCGCGCCACGGGATCGCGCGGATCACGAACCGCTCGAGGCCGCTGGTGTCGAGCAGGCCGCCGTAGCGAAAGCTGCCCGGCGGCGGCGGCGGCGGCTCGCCGCCGAGCATCATCCTCGTGGCGCGCAGCACGTCGGTCGGACGCAGGCTGATCAGCTCCTCGAGGCGCAGCGCGCGCCAGGCGGCGGTCAGCTGCGCGGCCTGGTTGTCGGGATCGGTCATCGTCGCGGCGAGGAACGACGCGTTGATCGCGCCGACGCTCGTGCCGGTGACGATGTCGATCGGGACGTGGCGGCCGAGCCGGCGCGCGAGATCGGTCCGCAGGTAGTGAATGATCCCGGCCTCGTAGGCCCCGCGCGACCCGCCTCCCGACAGCACGAATCCGATCTTCGGACGGGACTTCGGAGCCTGCACCTTGCTTATTGTCGCGTCGCCACGCGGGGGCGCGCAACCATTCGAGAACCCCGTTGTCTCGGGGACATGCGCGCCGTCCCCGTGCTTGCCGTGCTTGCCCTCACAGCGACCGCGTCTGCCGAGCCGTGCGAGCTGTCGCTCGAGGTCCACGGCGCCCTCGTCGACGCGACGCTGCGCGAGCGCGTGCTGCCGAGCCCCGACGCGACCGCGCTCGACTACGAGCTTCCCGCAGGCGCGCGGCTCGTCGGCTTCGCGCTGCGCGGCACGCAGGGCGCGGGCACGGCGATCGCGGTGCCGGCGAGCCCGCAGGTCGAGGAGGTCAGCGACGCGAGCGTGCTCGGGCCGGATCCGGCGTTCGTGACGGCGCTGCCCGCCAGCGATGCCGGCCGGCCCAGGTTCCGCGCGATCGTCGAGCCGATCGCGGCCGGCCGTGACGTCGTCGCGGTCGCGCGGTGGACCGCGCTCGCGGACATCCGCGGCGGCGAGCTGCACCTCGTCGTGCCGGCGAGCACGTCCGGCACGTGCCAGGCGACCGTGCGCGCGCACGCCGGTGCCGGCGCGAGCGTCGCGCGGATCCGCGCCGGCACCGTGGTGACGCGAGGCGCGAGCGCGAGCTTCCCGCTCGCCGATCGGGACGCCGAGCTCGCGATCGAGCTCGCCTTCACGCGCTCCGAGCCGATCGTGTGGGTCCAGCGCGAGCCGCTCGGCGACGGCACCACCGCCGAGGCGGTCACCGTGCTCGCCCCGCCCGCGGCGACGCTCGCGCGCACGCACCGCGCGCTGCTCGTGATCGACACGTCGCGCAGCATGGAGCTGCTCGGCCACGCGCGCGTGTCCGCCGCGATCCACGCGGTCGTCGACGCGCTGCCGCCCGGCTCGCAGCTCGCCGCGATCGCGTTCGATCGCGCGCCCGCGGCGCTGTTCGACGGCTGGAAGCCCGCCGGTCCCGAGGCGCTCGCCGCGCTCGACGAGCTGCTCGCGCGGCGGCCCGCCGGCAACGGCAGCGATCTCGCGGGCGCGCTCGTGCTCGCGCACAACGCGCTCGCGAGCGTGCACGAGCCGGCGATCGTCGTCGCGATCACCGACAGCGCGCTCGGCGATGCCGACCCCGGCGCGCTCGCGCGCGCGCTCGGCGACGCGCGCGGCGTCGACC
>JBLMXA010000835.1:0-9028 GCA_050257515.1 Acidobacteriota bacterium
AGACGGTCGCGACCGACGACGCGCGCGAGGGCATCGCCGCGCTGCTCGCGAAGCGCGCTCCGAACTTCACCGGCCGCTAGCGCACGATTCCCAGCCGCCGCGGCGCACCGGCGCGAGCGTCACCAGCACGAGCCCCCAGCTCGTGTTGACGTAGACGTGCGCCGCCCCCGGCTCGGAGAAGCCGTAGCGCACGCGCGTCGCCGTGTTGACGCCGACGACGTCGCCTCCGGCGTGGTCGTACAGGCACGTGCCCGCCGGCACCTCGATGCGGTCGGTGTCCGAGATGCCGTAGCCCGAGCCGCTGCCGGTGCCCATCCCGAGGCCGAGCGGATCGGCGCCGACCTGCCTGGCCGGTGCGTAGCCGCGCACGCGGGCGCCGTCGCGGTCGAGCTCGACGAGCGTCCACCCGCCGCGGCTCGCGACGACGAGCGCGGCCTCCGGCTGCAGCACGGTCGCGACCGCGGGCGCGCGCTCGCTCGGCTCGGCGCGCAGCACCGCGCCGCCGTCGACGAGATGGCGATCGGCCTGTGCGGGCGCGGCGTGCGGCGCCGGGCCGACCCACACGGTGCCGACGAGCGACTCGGCGACCCAGCCGGTCGCGCGGATCCGTGCGTCGTGCAGCGCGAGCTCGCGGCGGCCGCCGACCGCGGGACCGGCGAGCTCGATCTCGGCGCCGGGCTCGAGCCACACGCCGGTGTCGCGCGGCGCGAGCCCGCGGTCGTCCGCGAGGTGCACCGGCACGAGCACCGTCGGCACGAGGTCGGCGCGATCGATCCACAGCGCGAGCCGCGCGTCGTCGTCGTCGCTGACGACGCGCACGTGCGAGCGCGTCTCGCCGAGCACCGGCAGGACGACGTCGATCTCGTCGTCGCGCTCGCGGTCGAGCGGCTCGCCGTCCGGCGCGAACCGCGCGATCCCGAGCCGTGCGATGCGCGCGTGGTGCGGGATGTGCTCGAGCGCGCCCGGATCGCCGAGCTCGCCGGGCAGCATGGCGTACGCGACGCGCGGCGGCCGCGGCACGGGCGGCGGCGCCGCCGGCGCCGAGGGCGCGACGGTGCCGGCTGCGCACCCGGCGAGCACGACCGACACGAGCCGCATGTCGCCGACGGTACATCGTCCGGTCGCACCGCCGACGCGGTTATCCACCGTCCGCGTAACGTGCTACGCAGCGAGCCGGGTTCTGCCAGGTCGCCCTACGTGATATTCGTCGCTTACGACGCGACGCGTCTCGCCCGGCTCTTGCAACCAGGGGGGACCGATGGAAATCGGCGTTATCACGAACCCCAACAGCCGCAAGAACCGTAATCGGCCCGACCGGGCGGAGCGGCTGCAGCGGATCGTCGGGGACATGGGCGAGGTGCACGAGACGACCTCGCTCGAGTCGATCAAGCCGGTGCTCCGCGAGTTCCTGCGCAAGCGCGCGCGCTACTGGGTCGCCGACGGCGGTGACGGCGCGCTGCACTGGATGCTGCGCATGGGCATGGAGGTCCTCCAGGAGGACGAGTTCGCCGGGCAGTCGGTGACGCTGCCGACCACGCTGCCGACCAAGGGCGGCACGATCGACTTCGTCGCGAACAACGTCGGCATCGAGGGCGACGCCGAGGGCATCCTCGCGACGCTGCGCCGCCGCCTCGAGCACGGCTCGATCATCGAGGAGACCGAGGTCGACTCGATGTGCATCGATGGCGAGCGCATCGAGAACGGCGAGATCGTGCCGTTCCGCACCTACGGCTTCGCGTCGGCCGCCGGCGGCATCGGCCAGCGCTTCTACTCGAAGTACTACGCCGAAGAGGATCCGAACCCGCGCACGATCGTCAAGGTCGTCGCGAACACCGTCGCGTCGGCGCCGATCGCGCTGACGCCGCTCGCGAGGCTCCCGTTCGGCAAGATGTCGACGTACGCCCGCGAGATGTTCCAGCCGACGAGCTGCAAGGTCACGCTCGATGGCATGGTGCTGCCGGGCACCCAGTTCTCCGGCGTCCACGTCGCGTCGATGTCGATCAACCTCGGCAACGTGCTCAAGTTCTTCGGCAAGGCCGACCAGCCGGGCCTGATGAACGCGATCGTCGGCACGCCGAGCCCGTGGGGCATCATCCGCAACATCCCGCGGATGGCGCGCGGCGCCGAGATGCGCGGCCGCGACGTGCTCGATCGCCCGTGCCGCGAGATGATCGTCGAGGCGAACAGCGAGGAGCTGCTCGCGCCGATCATCGACGGCGAGTACTACCGCAACGTCAAGAAGCTCGTGTTCCGCGTCGGCCCGCGCGTCCGCATTCCCAAGGTCGTCGCGCCGAAGGCCGCGTAGTCGCGCGGCCGCTTCACGCCGACGGCTTCGCGCAGCTGATCTGCGCCGGGCCGCCGCCGATCGACGTGCACTTGAGCCCCGCCTTGCAGCGAGCGGCCGCGCACGCCGCCTTCTCGGTCTTGAAGCAGCGGCGACCGAGCACGAAGAAGCAGTCCTTGCGAGCGCCCTTGTAGCGCCACCCGGCCCACTTGTTCGTCGGCTGATCGATGTCGCCGCTCGCCTTCGCCTCCATGAGCTGCTTCTCCTTCGCGGTCTGCGGCTCCTTCGTATCGGTCTGCGCACCACCGCACGCGGCGATGACGCACGCCAGGACCAGGCTGACCATCCTCAGCGACATCCTGCGGGATCATGCCATAGTCCGGAGGTGGCCGATGACGACAGCGCGGTGAAGGCGAAGCTGGCCGCGCTGGAAGCCGAGGTCAAGGCGGAGTCGGACGCCGCACGCGCGCGCAAGGAGGCGGCGCTCGCGAAGCTGCGCGCGCAGCAGCAGGCGAAGCAGGCCGAGCTCGAGTCGCTGCGGCCCAGGCCGAAGCCGCAGCCGGCCGATGATGACGATGACGTCGGGATCGGCGGCGCGCTCCAGCTCGCGAACCGCGCGAACCGTGTCGGCAAGGAGCTCGCGAAGAAGCCGGCGAAGGGCGACAAGTCGTGGATCAAGTCAGGCGTCGCGTCGCTCGCGCTCGGCCCGCTCGGGTGGCTGTACGCCGGTTCGCTGCGCGAGGCCGTGCCGGCGAGCGCCGCGTGGCTCGCGCTGCTCGCGATCGCGACGAAGATCCTGCCCACGCTCCTGCTGATGCCCGTGCTGTTGGTGGTGATGCCGCTGTCCGGCATCGCCGGCGTCGTCTATGCTCTCCAGTACAACCGGCACGGAGGGCGGCAGCGCCTGTTCGACAAGGACAAGACCGACGAGCCCAAGCAGCTGCGCGGTGGGTGATCGTCGCACTCGGTGAACGCCACCTCACGCAACCCTCACCCGACATGTAAGCCGGGGCCACATTCCGTCGACGCTCGCGCCGATACATTCATCATGGTGAGCTCACGACTCGTAATCGCGGCCTCGCTGGTGCTCGCTCCGGCGATCGCGGCGGCCGATCCGATCAAGGTGGCGGTGATTCCGGGCGCGGCGGTCAACCTCGATGCCGGGCGCGTCGATGCGCTCAGCCAGGATCTGGCGGAGGCGCTCGCGAGCGAGCTCCAGGTCGACGCCGTCGGCGGGCTCGACGTCCGCCGCCAGCTCCCGCCCGACGGGCTGCCGGCCGATTGCATGACGAATCCGAAGTGCACCGCCGACGTCGCCCAGCGCACCGGCGCGCAGCAGCTGCTGTTCGTCGTGCTCGTCGGCACCGGCGGCGCGGTCCAGATCGACTCGACGTGGGTCGAGCCATCGACCGGTCACCAGGCGTCGCGCCCGGCGATCGATCTGACGTCGACCGGCGATGCCGAGGCGAAGGCGAAGTTCGAGGCGGTCGCGCACCAGCTGCTGCCGGACGCGCCGGTCCGTCCCAAGCCGAAGGCTGGCGGCGGGGTCTCGATCGACACGAAGATGGCGACGGGCAAGCCGCGGCACTTCACGACCGCCTCGATCGCGACCGCCGCGGGCGCGGGCGCCGGCCTGCTGTGGGCGATCGCGTGGGGTCTCGAGACGCGCTCGAAGTACAACTCGTGCGACGCGGCGTTCCAGACCTGCACGCCCTCGCAGCGCGACACGATCCGCAGCTACGGGTTCGTCGCCGACGGCGGGCTCGTCGTGTTCGCCGGGCTCGTCGCGGCGACCGGCGTGCTCTACTTCACGTCGGGCGAGGCGCCGCACGTCGTCGTGTCGCCGACGCCCGAGGGCGCCGGCCTGTCGTACGTCGGGAGGTTCTGATGCCGGTCGAGCTCGACGACGCGTACGACGCGGGCGACAAGCTGATCGGCCAGGTCCTCGCGAGCCGCTACCAGATCGAGACCCGGCTCGGCGAGGGCGCGATGGGCGCCGTGTACCGCGCGAAGCACGTCAAGGTCGGACGGCCGTTCGCGGTCAAGGTGCTGCACGCACACCTGCTCGAGGACAAGAAGGTCCTGCTGCGGTTCGAGCGCGAGGCCGAGCTCGCGGGCCGGCTGCGCCACCCGAACGTGATCGGCGTCGTCGACGTCGGAGAGATGCCCGATGGCACCCGCTACATGGTGATGGACTTCGCCGCGGGGCCCGACCTCGCGACGCTGCTGTCGGAGGCGCCGATGCCGCCGCAGCGGATCATCCACCTCGTGCGGCAGATGCTCGAGGGGCTCTACCACGCGCACGAGCAGGGCCTCATCCACCGCGACTTCAAGCCGGAGAACGTGATCGTCGAGCACGACACGCACGGCGCCGAGGTGCCGCGCATCGTCGATTTCGGCATCGCGATCCTGCGCGAGGGCGGCGACTCGACCGACGGTCCCGGCCGGCTGACCACGAACGGGCTCGTGCTCGGCACGCCGCACTACATGGCGCCCGAGCAGGCGATCGCCGATCCGATCGACCATCGCATCGACCTGTTCGCGCTCGGCATCATCATCTACGAGATGCTGTGCGGCAAGCTGCCGTTCGACGGCAACGGCGCCGAGGTGGCGCGCGCGAACCTGCTGCTCGATCCGCCGCTGATCAACGAGCGCGTCCCCTACCTCGACGTCGATCCGCTGCTCGAGGCGTTCGCGCGGCGGCTGATGTCGAAGAAGCGCGACCTGCGCCCGGCGACCGCGAAGGCCGCGCGCGACCTGCTCGATCTGATCGAGCGCGATCGCGCTGCCGCGGCCGCCGCACTCGGCGTGCCGCTCGACGTCGCGCGCCAGCCGATGGTCACGCAGCCGGTGCAGGCCAAGCAGGTCGCGCCGCACACCGGCTCCGACACGTTCCCGCCGCCGCTGTCGCGCGACGCGCTCGCGACCCCGCCGCAGGCGCCGCCGCTCGCCTCCGCCGTCGCGGTCGCGGATGCACCGCGCGGCGGCCGCGAGCAGCTGATCCGCACCGATCCCGTCGGCCTTCCGTCCGCGCGCAAGCGCCGGCTGCCGCTGATCCTCGCGCTCGGCGCGCTGGCATCCGCCGGCGTGGCCGGCGGCGTGCTGCTGATGAACGGCCGCGGCGGCGACGACAAGCCCCGCGACCTCGTCGCAGCAGCGCCGGCTCCCGCGCACGACCCGGCTCCGGTCGCGGCTCCTCCTCCCGCTCCCGCTCCGGTTCCCGCTTCTGTTCCCGCTCCCGTTCCCGCTCCTGTTCCCGCTCCTGCTCCCGCTCCTGCTCCCGATCCCGCTCCGGCGCCCGTCACCGGCACCGCGAAGCCGGCGGTCGGCAAGCCGTCGCATCCGCCCGTGCACCCGCGCCGCGAGCTCGCGAAGGTGACGACCGTGGCCGATACCAGGGCCGAGCCGCCGCCGCCGCCACCCCCGCCGCCCGCTCCGATCGAGGCCGCGGCGCCGAAGCAAGCCGACGCCGCGGCGTTCGCGGCGAAGTACAAGTCCGTCGGCGAGGAGCTGAACGCGTTCGAGCAGAAGCACGGCGCCGACGCCGCGGCCGAGCTGTGGGGGCGCTACCGGCTCATCCGTTACGGCGACGCGCTGTCGAGCCAGGCCAAGCGCGACGGCGCGATGCAGATCCTCGCGAAGCTGCACGCGGACGTCGCGGCGTCACGGTAGGTACGCGACGTCGATGCACTTGTCGGCCTCGGGCTTGCCCTGCTGGCCACCGGTGAGCGTGATGCACACGTGGCTGTAGCCGGGCGCGAGCGCCGGCCCGATCGTCGCCGTGCCGGCGTCGCCGAACGAGCCCATCGAGCCGGTGTGCGTCTGCTGGGCGTCGTCGACCCAGTAGATGCTGAACGTGTGATTCGGGCTGCCGACGAGCTGCAGCTGCGCGGTCGTGACCGCGATCGCGGTGGTCGTGTACGCCGGGCCGCGGACGGGCGTCGGCATCGCGCTCGGCGCGCCCCCGGCCGGCGCGTCCCACCGGATCCGACCGTCCGAGCCCGCGCCGGCGTCGCTCGCACCGGCGGCGCCGCCGAGTGCCTTGAGCGTGCCGCTCGTCACCGTCAGCGTCCCGCCGGCGCGCAGCACGATCACGCCGCCGGCGCCGCCACCGCCTCCGGCGCCGTTCGCGCTCGAGCCGGCGCCGCCGCTCGTATCGATCACGCCGGTGGTCACGTCACCTCCGGCGGTGAGCTCGACGAGGCCGCCGCCGCCGCCACCACCACCGCCGGCACCGAGCGTGCTGCCGCCGCCGCCGCCGCCACCGGCCGCATGGTTGGGCTTGTTGCTCATGAAGCCCGCATACGTCGCGATCAGGTCGTCGCCGACCTGCGAGCCGCCCGTGCCGTGGCCGGTGTCGTTGCCGCTGGTCCCCATCGCGGCAAACCCGGCACCACCGCCGCCGCCGCTGCCGAGGCTGACCGTGCTCGCCGTGCCGGCGCCGCCGCCGCCGTCGCAATCGCCGGCGGTCGAGCCGTCGCCGCCGTTGCAGCCGCCCGGTCCGGCGACACCGTGCGTCGTGCCACTGGCGTCCTTGCCCTTCGCGGTGATCGTCCCGATCGCGATCGACGACACCGAGCGCAGCAGCACCGGCTGGCCGGCGCCGCCGGTGAACGTGAAATCGTTCCCGGTCAGATCGATCTTCGAATACTTCATCGCGAGCGCGGTGCCGTCGGTCGGCGGCAGGTGGGCGGCGTCGAGCTCGGCGTGGCCTTGCAGCGACACCTGGCCCGCGAGCATCTGCGAGACCGTCGAGCCGTTCGCCGGCTGCGTGACGGTGATCGTCAGGGGCACCGGGGCGGTCTCGCCGAGCGCCGGATCGACGTGCGCCGTGACCGGCACCGCGAGGTAATCGGCGGCGCTCGAGATCGCGACCTGCGTGTTGTCGACGTCGACGTGGATCGTCGATGCCGCGGTGATCGTGACCTGCGCGCCGACGACGAAGTTCGAGCCGTGCACGACGAGCACCGCCGGCCGGCTGCCGAAATCGCCCTGGCCCTCGTCGATGATCGACGGCGCCGCGGCGATCACCGAGAGGTTCGCGGCGTTCGCGTCGATCGCGGGTGCGTCGATCGCGCCGTCGATCGGCTGCTTCGAGATGTTGCTCGGGTTGTAGAGCAGCGAGCAGCCGCCGACGAGACATGCCAGAGCCAGCTTTGCCAGGTGCTGCCGCATGCATCGATTATATCTACGTGGCGACGAGCATCCGGCGCTCACGCTGAGCTTACGGACATCTCTCGCTCGACCGGCGATACTGGTTCGGATGGGTGGAACACGTCACATCGTGACCGTCGTGCTCGCGTGCGCCGTCGCCGGCTGCATGCCGCCGGCATCGCAGGGCCCGGTCTACGCACCGCAGCAGCCGCCGCAGCAGCAGCCGCCGCCGCCGCAGCAGCAGCAGCCCGATCCATCGCAGCCGCAGCAGCCGGATCCCCAACCCGCACCGCCGCCGGCGCCGTACCCGGCACCCGGGACGTACGCGCAGACGTACCCGCCGCCCGCGCCGCTGCCGCCTCCACCGCCGGGCAGGAGCCACCTCCACGACGGCGAGGTGATCGGCGACTTCGCCGCGGTCGGCGCGCTCGCCGCGACCGACATCCTCGTCCGCCAGGACATCAGCGATGGCAACGTGGTGACGTTCGTGCTGCTCGCCGGCATCGCCGGCGGCGGCGGCGCGGGCTACCTGCTGACGCAGAAGTACGACATCGATGCCGGCGTGTCGCACGCGACGACGCTCGGCCTGCTCGTCGGCGTCACGAACGGCCTGCTGCTGATCGAGCCGACCGGCTACGACCACGGCTCGTCGATCCTCGGCCTGGTGCTCGCGGGCAGCGCGCTCGGCGCCGCGGGCGGCTTCGCGTACGGCGAGGCGGCACGGCTGACGCCCGGCCAGGCGACGTTCGTCGGCAACATGACGCTGCTCGGCTTCGCGACCGCGGGGCTCGGCGCGATCACCGGGAGCACGAACTCGAGGTTCGGCGACTGGCAGGACGGCACGCTCGCGCTCGGGCTCGACGGCGGCGTCGTCGCCGGCATCGCGATCGCGCCGAACCTCGACTGGTCGGCTCACCGCGCGAACGTCGTGCTCGCGTCGACGTTCATCGGCGCGATGGCCGGCTCGATGGTCGCCGGTCTGCTCGCGAAGCCGGACACCGGCACGAACACCACGAACAACGACGTGATCGCCGCCTCGATGACGGCCGGGCTGTGGGGTGGCTTCGGCCTGGGCATCATGATGACGAAGGATGCGCCGCCGGATCCGAAGTTTGGTGCTGCAAGGACCTCCACGATGACGTCGTCGACGACCTTCGCGCCGTGGATCGGCCACGAGGGCCAGCTCGGCATGATGGCGGGGGGGTTCTTCTGAGGGAGCCGGCCCTTGCAGAGCTCCCGGTAGGCGCGAGACGATTGCCGCAGATGATCACGTGTCTCTTGTGCACGTCGCCCCGCACCGTCGGGGTCCTCTGCACGACTCACGGAGTCGCGATCGCGTCGCCCGGCATGACGAGCGAGCAGATCATCTCGCGGGTCGACGCGCCGACGGCGGCCGTCGTCGACGCGTGGGGGATCGCACACGGCATCACCGACGGCTCCAAGCTCGGCCGCGATCCGCGCACCGATCTCGCCGTGCTGCACGCGTCGGTGTCGAGCGAGCACGCGACGATCAAGCTCGCCGATGGCAAGTGGCAC
Organism: Acidobacteriota bacterium; assembly: GCA_050257515.1. Taxonomy (GTDB): domain Bacteria; phylum Myxococcota_A; class Polyangia; order Haliangiales; family Haliangiaceae; genus JABFXX01. The sequence goes on from JBLMXA010000835.1 coordinate 8,975, forward strand.
ATCGTCGACCACTCGAGCCGCAACGGCACCGAGGTCGACGGCCAGCGCGTCACC
>JBLMXA010000836.1:0-8576 GCA_050257515.1 Acidobacteriota bacterium
GACGCCGTCGAGCCACTGGTAATCGGCGTGGCGCTCGAGCCACTCGCGGCAGATCTCGCCGATCGCCGCGACGGCGGCGGCGCGCCGGTGGACCGGCACCATCCGCCAGTGCACGGCGACGCCGCGCGACTTCTGCTCGATCCGTAGCCCGGGGATCGCGAACGCCGACAGCCGGTCGACGAGCGGCGCGAGCTCGGGCGCCGGAACGCTCGGGCCCTCCCACTTCCATTCCGTCCTCCGCCACGCGCCGTGCTCCGCGATCCACCACGCGCTCGGCGCGCTCTCCCGCACGCGCTCGGTCAGCGCGAGCGCCCGGCCCGAGACGATCACGACCCGGACGTCGGCGGCCGCCAGCGCCCCCATCAGCCGCTCCGTCGGGCGGTCGAACAGCGCCTGTTCGGTGGTATCCGCAAACGGGATCAGCGTGCCGTCGAGATCGAGTAGCAGGGCGAGCGGGTTCCGCCGTACTCGCTCGATCCAGAGCCCCGCGTCGATGGTCGGCAACGTCAACGCGCTCGGACGTTGCAGCGAACGTGCCGCGTCGGAACCGTCCGCAGGGGGCGACACCCGCGGGCGGACTGCCGCGCGTTGCAACGGCACCCGTGCATTCTGCAATGGCGATGAGCGCCCGCGATCGCTGCAACACACGTCGTCGACGATCACCCCTCGACGCTTCATCGGCGGAGGCACGTTCGCAAGTGAACGTGGCACGCCGCGTGCTGCGGGTAGCGCACGTGCGGCGAACGCTGCCGAAATTCGACGCCGATCTCGCAGACGTCGTGGTCTACGTGGTCTGGACCGCCGTCCTGCTCGTGATCCTCCACTACGTCTGACTGGCGCATCGCAACGCCGGTCTTGCATTTCGCCACACCCCAGCAAGTAGCTCCGCGTACAGCCAAAGATCTCTCAGAGCCTGCGTGACCTGCTCGAGACCAAGGTCGACAGCTTCGAGAAGCTCGAGGTCGTGATCGCGCTGCGCGAGGCGCACCCGCGCGCGGTCTCGCTCGACGAGCTGGTCGCACGCTCCGGCATCACCGACGAGCTCGCGAGCGACGCGGTGTCCGAGCTCCTCGCGTGCGCGCTCGTCGCCGTCGACCGTCAGGGCGGCGCGCGCCTCGCGCTGTCGCCGGCGAGCGACGTGTTGCAGGAGCTCGCGGAGCTGCACGAGCGCGATCGTCCGGCGCTCGCGCTCGTGCTGGCGGAGATCGGCGTCGCGCGCGTGCGCCAGCTCGCCGCTCACGCGTTCATGCGCGGCAAGAGGTGACTCGCTCGGTCAGCCCCGCGAATGGGAGGACCTCTGCTACGTGAAGATGATCTGCGCGCCCGCGCTGAGGTCGAAGAAGTCGCCGGCGGTGATCACGTCCTTGACCTGCGGGAGCAGCTCGTCCTTCGTGCGCCTGAACATCTTCATCGCGAGCTCGCAGCCGTAGAGCTCGGCGCCCGAGTCGACGAGGATCTTGAGCATCTCGCGGACCGTCGGCAGCTCGAGATCGGTCATCGACTTCTTCATCATGTGCGCGGCGAACGCCTCCATGCCGGGGAGGCCGCCGATCATGGTCGGCATCCCGCTCGACGGATTGCCGGCGAGGTTGACGTGCAGGTGGTCGACGCGCTTCTCGGTGACGGCGTCGAGGCCCCAGAACGTGAAGAAGATCAGCGCCTCGATGCCCGACTGGCGCGCGGCGTTCGCGAGGATCAGGGCCGGGTAGACCTCGTCGAGGCCGCCCTTCGAGCAGATGATCGCGATCTTGCGTTCGGTGGTGTCCATGTTCGCTCCTTAGAGACAGCCCGCCGGCTTCGGCAGCCCCGCGATCTTCGCGATCGTGCGGGCCGGGGCCTTCGGGAACAGTTGATAGAGGTCCTTGGTGGTGACGCCGGCGACGCTGGTCAGCCGCTGGATGTTCGGCGACGCCTTGGTCAGCGCGTAGTCGGCGCGCGCGGCGTCGATCAGCGCCCACCTCGGGCCGTCGAGCGTGACGCCCTGCTCGCGGGCGATCGTCTCGCCGAGCGCGCGCGTCCACGAGGCCGGATCGATCCGGCGCTCCTCGGGGGGAGGCGCGGGCGCCGGCGGAGCAGCGCGGTGCGCGGGCAAGGCCTGCGGCGCGGGCAGCAGGCGCGCCTGGCGCCGAGGGCCCAGCAGCTCGGCAAGCTTCGCTCTTTGATCGAGCGACTTGCCGTCGTGCGCGGGAGCGGCGTTGACGCCGTGGCCGATCCGCCGCAGCACGTCGACGAGCAGGCCGAGGCCCTTGCGAACGTCGTCGTCGCGCGTCGCGCGCACCGCGCGCAGCGCGCCCATCGGCCTGGCGTGCTCGGCATCGCCGAGCGCGCCGGCGGCATCGCGCGCGATCTGCAGGATCTCCGGGCGCGTCAGCGCGCGCACGACGTCGAGGATCGCGACGATCGCGTCGCCGAGCTGGCGAACATCCTGCGGGGTGAAGCCCTCGACGACGCGACGGCCGACCTGAACCAGCTCCGCGACGAACGCGAAGTGGCCTTGCTTGTCGAGCGCGTCGAGGCGGACGATCGCGGTCGCGATCGCCTCGCGGGCGATCGGGGTGAGCTCCTCGACCAGCTCGTCGGTCGCGCGCCGGCCGCGCGCGAGCTCGTCGAGCTGCAGCGACAGGTGGTCGAGACGCTGGAGAATCAGCTGTTCGGTCTGCATGGCACTCCTCACGCGGCCCGCTTGCCGGCCAGCGACATCTGGGGATCGAGCGGCAGCTCCTTGCCGGCGACGATCACGTTCCAGTAGAGCCACTTGAAGGCGAGCTTGCCCCAGTGGTTGATCGCGCTCTCGCCGAGGAGCGTGAACGGCCCGATGCCCGGCAGCGGGAACTTCCCGGGCAGTGGCTCGGTGTCGTAGTTGAAGTCGATCAGCATCGCCTTGCCAAAGCCGGTCTCGATGAAGCAGTTCGCGTGGCCATCGAACTTCGCGACCAGCGGGCGCTCGTCGATCGCGGCGAGCAGGTTCGGCGTCAGGACGTCGCCTTGGAAGTGCGCGACCGCGCCGGCCTTCGACGAGGGCAGGTCGGTCGCATCGCCGAGCGCGAACGCGCCGTCCACGCCGCGGACCGCGAGCGTCTCGCGGTCGGTCGGGATCCAGCCGTTCGAGTCGCCGAGGCCGGAGCGCTTGATCAGCTCGGAGCCGCCATGGCTCGGAATCGACACGAGCAGGTCGTAGTCGAGCTCGCGGCCGTCGTACGACTTCAGGCGCCGGCGCGTGCCGTCGACCTCCGATGCCGCGAAGTCGGCGACGACGTCGATCCGCCGCTGCGCGAGGATGCCGCCCAGCAGCCTCGACGCGACCGGCTTGGTGAACGCGCCCTCGTTCGGCGTCGCGAGCACGAGCTCGACGCGGTCGCGGTCGCCGCGCTGGGTGAAGTACGCGTCGGCGAGGAACAGGAATTCGAGCGGCGCGACCGGGCACTTGATCGGCAGCTCGGCGACGTCGACGACGATGCGTCCGGCGTGAAAGCCGTCGAGCTTGCGCCGAAGCGCGCGCGCGCCCTCGAGCGTGTAGAAGTCGAACGCGGTGTCGTGCCAGCCCGCGCCGGCGAGCCCGGGCGTCGCCTCCGGCAAGATCCGGCTGCCGGTCGCGACCACGAGGAAGTCGTAGGCGATCGCCTCGCCGTCGCGCATGACGACGCGCTTGGCGTCGGGCTCGACGCGCTCGAGCTCGCCGAGGCGCAGCGCGACGCGGCGATCGACGAGCTGCGTGCGTGGCCGGACGAGCTCCGGCTCGCGGTAGGCGCCGAACGGCAGGAACAGCAGGCCCGGCTGGTAGAGGTGAGCGTCATCCCGATCGAGCAGCACGATCTGCCAGCGATCGGGCAGGTGGCGCGCGAGGCGGTTTGCCATCATCGTCCCGGCGGTTCCCGCACCCAAGATCACGATCTGCTTCATGTGGGTCGCGCATTTCACATCGCGCGCCAATGCAGCGGCTGCGTCCGCGCCGTGATCCGCGCAGCACTTGCGCCACGCGAAAGCGCGCGTGCAGGTGCTGCGGCGAACCTTCTCGACCCGCTCGCGGCTCTCACGGGCATGACGAAGGAAGTGACCGAGCAGAACTTCGACGACACGATCGGGCAGGGCATCGTCCTGCTCGACTGGTGGGCCGCGTGGTGCGGGCCTTGTCGCGCGTTCGCGCCCGTCTACGAGCGCGCCGCGCAGCGGTATCCCGACCTCGTGTTCGGCAAGATCGACACCGAGGCGCAACCTGCGCTCGCGGCGGCGTTCCAGATCCGCGCGATCCCGACGCTGATGGTGTTCCGCGACGGCATCCTGCTGTTCGAGCAGGCCGGCGCGCTGCCGCCGGCGTCGCTCGAGAAGCTGATCGAGCAGGTCCGCGCACTCGACATGGACGAGATCCGCCGCGAGCTCGCGGCCAAGCAGCCGGCGGCGGGCTAGCGATGTGCGAGCTGCTCGCGATGTCGGCGCGCGTGCCGACGAACCTCCACGTGTCGGTCGACGAGCTCGCGCGCCACGGCGGTGGCGCCGGGCCGCATCGCGACGGCTGGGGCATCGCGTACCTGCAGGATCGCGACGTCATGCTCGTGCGCGAGCCCGACGCGGCGCACGACAGCGAGTGCCTGCGGTTCGTACAGGCGCGCGATCCGACGAGCACGATCGTGGTCGCGCACGTCCGCCGCGCGACGCAGGGCGACCGCCTGCTGCGCAACACGCAGCCGTTCGCGCGCGAGCTCGGCGGGCGCATGCACGTGTTCGCGCACAACGGCATGCTGCCGGGCATCGAGCACGACCGGCGGTTTCGCGTGCGCTGGTACCGCCGCGTCGGCGACACCGACTCCGAGCACGCGTTCTGCGCGCTGCTCGAGCGGCTGCGGCCGCTGTGGGAGCACGGCGTGCCCGATCTCGACGACCGGCTCGCCGAGATCCACGACTTCGCGGCCGAGCTGCGCAGCGTGGGCCCGGCGAACTTCATCTACAGCGACGGCGACGCCGTGTTCGCGCACGGCCACCGCCGCCGCAACGACTCCGGCGCGATCGAGCCGCCCGGGTTGCACGTCCTGTGCAGGCGCTGTCGCGAGGGCGGTGCGGGCGACCAGGACGTCGCGCTCGTCGCCAGCGTGCCGCTCACGCGCGAGGCGTGGCGGCCGCTCGCCGAGGGCGAGCTGATCGTGCTGCGCGACGGCCGGGTCGTGCGGTCAGTGAATGTCGAGCGCCGCCGCCGAGATCTCGTGTTCGTCGAGCAGGCCGACGATCGAACCGTTGCCGTCGAGGACGGGTAACGAGCGCAGGTCGCGCGCGACCATCAGCTGCGCCGCGCTGCGCAGATCGGCGTCGAGCGGCACCGAGACCGGCGGCATCATCAGATCGGCGGCGACGCCGAGGTGATGCAGCTCGGGGTTCGACGCGATGACGCGCAGCGCCTCGGCCGCGATCATGCCGCACAGCTGGCCGTTCGCATCGATGACCGGGAACAGGTCCTGGTCGGCGGCGCTCTCGATCTGCCGCGTCAGGTCGGGGACCGAGGTGTGGGGCGCGAACTTGAGGAACGCGCGCTCGCGGCGCACGACGTCGCTGCAGTGCAGCCGCACGAGCGGATCGCTGTCGCCACGGTGCGCGGCGGAATCGCGCAGCGTCGGCACCTGCGCGGGATACAGCGACACCCGGCGCAGCGCGACGAACGCGATGCCCTCGGCGAGCATCAGCGGCACGAGCAGCTCGTAGCTGCCGGCCATCTCGCACACGAGCACGAGCGTCGCGAGCGGCGTGTTCGCGATGCCGCCGTAGAACGTGCCCATGCCGACGAGCGCGAACGCGCCGGGCTGGATCGTCGGATCGTCGAGCAGCAGGCGCGCGGCGAGCCCGAACGCGCCGCCGAGCAACGCGCCGATCGCGAGCGCGGGCGCGAAGTCACCGGCACTGCCGCCCGAGCCGATCGTCAGGCTCGAGGCGACGATCTTGATGACGCCGAGCAACACGAGGATCTGCACGCCCTTCCAGCCGAGCGGCAGCCAGTCGGCGCCCGTGATCGCGACCTGCGACGCGCCGTAGCCGCCGCCGAGGATGCCGAGGCCGAGGTCGGCGCGGCCGATGATCGGGCCGACGAAGTGCAGGAACACCGCGACGAACACGCCGAGGCACAGGCCGCCGATCGCGGGCCGCACCCACTGGGGCAGGCTCATCCCGCCGAACACGCGCTGCGCCAGCCGCAGCGTCGCGACGAACAGCGAGCCCGCCGCGGAGATGATGATCGCCAGCCCGATGTAGAGCGGGATGTGCTGGGGGCGGAACGCGTACGGCGGGAGGTGGCCGAACAGCGTCGCCTGGCCGAACACCGAGATCGAGACCGAGTACGCGACCACCGACGCGAGCACGCTCGGGATCAGCGCCTCGGACTCGAAGTCGTCGCGGTACAGCATCTCGATCGCGAGCAGTGCGGCGCCGAGCGGAGCGCGGAACACCGCCGAGATGCCGGCGGCGATGCCGGCGACCATCAGCACGCGCCGCTCGCGCGGCGTCACCCTCAGGTAGCGGCCGACCGTCGAGCCGAGCGCCGCGCCGATCTGCATCGTCGGGCCCTCGCGGCCGCCCGAGCCGCCGAACCCGAGCGTCGCGATCGAGGCGAGCGGCTTGACCCACAGCACGCGCCGGCGGATCGCGCCTCCGTGGTGGTGGAACGCCTCGATCGTCGCGTCGCCGCCGCCGCCCTGGCACTCCGGCGCGAAGCGGGCGACGATCGCGCCGATCAGCGCGCCGATCGCCGGGATCAGCGCGAGCAGCCACAGGCTGAGGTGGCTGCCGGCCTCTGCGCCCCACACTCGCTCGCCCGCGGCGCGCAGCGGGTTGTAGCCGGCGAGCTGCTCGAGCAGCACGTTCTGCACGAGCTCGGCACCGGCGAAGAACCCGACACCGAGGAGGCCGGCGCCGAGGCCGACGAGCGCCGAGCGCAGCAGCGTGCGGCCGACGATCTGCAGCTCGAGCGGCTGGTCGGACGGCGTGATGAGCGCGACGAGGCCGCGCACCGGCTTCAGGCCGGCGCCGACCGCTGCGCGTCCGACTCCGACCGCCGCGCGCGCGAGCGCGAGCGGCGTCGAGCCCGGTTCGCTTACGGGATCCGGTGTTTCCGGATCCGGTTCGCGTTCTGGCTCGTCTGCCATCGCGGGATGATCGCACGTCGCGCGTGGATCGTCACGTCGGTGAGCTCGCCGGCTTGAACTCGTAGACGAACGTCGCCTGGCCCTCGTTGCGGTCCGGCGGATCGAGCTTCAGCCCCTTGACGGCCTCGAGTACGCACCCGCCGACCGAGTCGGGCGCGGTCGTCTTCGCCTTGTCGATCGTCGCGTTCGTGACCTCGCCGGTCTTCTTCGCGACCGTGAACTGGATCGCGACGGTGCCGCCCGCCTTCGCATCGGCCTTGAGCGCGCTGTCGTAGCAGCTCTGGATCTGCCCGGTGCGGGTGTCGAGCAGCTTCTGGGTGTCGGTGCGGTAGGCCTCGAGCCCGCGGGCGGTTCCGCCGCAGGCGGCGAGCGCGATCAGTGCGATGGCGAGCTTCACTGCGCACCTCCCTTCATCGTCTCGTGCTTCTCCTCGACGACCTTCTCCTGGCCGGTCTTCGGATCGATCTCGACCTTCTTCTGGGTCACGTCCTGCTCGAGGATCGTGAACTCGACGCGGCGGTTCTGCTCGCGTCCTTCCTCCGTGTTGTTGTCCGCGATCGGCTTGTCGGAGCCGTAGCCCTGCGAGCTGAGCTCGGCCACCGGGATGCCGTGATCGGTGAGCCACTTCATCACCGACTTCGCGCGGTCGTCCGAGAGCTGCTTGTTGTGCTGCGCGTTGCCCTCCGAGCTCGCGTGGCCCTCGACGCGGATCTTCTTGATCTGGGGGTTCTTCTTGATGACGTCCGCGATCTCGGTCATCAGGCTCGTCGACGCGTCCTTGATCGTCGCCTTGTCGAAGTCGAACTGGATCTTCTCGTGGATCTCGATCTTGTTGTCGCGCACCTCGACGCGCGGTGGCGCCGCCGCGACCACCGGCGGCGGAGGCGTGCCCTGGATCGGGATCGTTCCCTGCCCCTGGAAGACGACCGGCTTGCCACAGCCGGCCAGGAGCGCGAAGACAAGTAGGCGTGTGCGCATACCGTCAAGGACGGCGGCCTCGCGACTTTGTTCACGGTCCGATCGACTGGATCGGACAGTTGACCAGCGGACCGTGAGCTGCGAGGGGGGCGGCGAGCGCGCTGTTCGCGTCGTGGACGGCGTCGAACGCTCCTCGATCATAGATGTGGACGTCCCACAGCGGGGAGTAGTCGAGATCGCCGGGCAGGCTCATCACCACATTGTGGGTCTGAGGCGTTTTGCCCTCCGTCCGGAATCCGGACTCCGGGCCCGCCTCGCCGCGGAAGGTCACGTAGATCGGTGAGGTCGGCACCTTGTCGCCATCTAGTGACAGTTGTCCTCCGAATGCGAGACACGTGATCCGCGCGCCGCGGTACCACAGCTCGTGCGGCTGCGCGGGCGCGACCCCGTGCGCCTCGTGCGCCGTCGTGCCGCGCGGGACGATCGGGCAGTCGATCGCCTCGTCCGAGCGCACGATCTTGAACCCGCGCAGCTGCG
>JBLMXA010000837.1:0-6302 GCA_050257515.1 Acidobacteriota bacterium
CTCTACGATGCTTACGACGAGCTCTATCCCCTGGCCGACGGCTGGCGCGAGCGCATCGCGCTCCACCAGCTGTACCCGCTCGCCGCCCACGCCTGCCTGTTCGGCGGCAGCTATGGCGGTCAGGTCGCGCGCACGCTGCGCGCGGTCACTTCTGCTGCGTGACCACGTTGCGGGCGCCGCCGCCGGAGACCTTCGGCTTGCCGCCCGACAGGCCCTTCTTGTAGACGACCGCGTTCTGGCCGCCGTTCGTGATGATCGCGTCGACGCCGCCGACGTGGACGGAGTTCATGCCGCCGTCGAGCTGCAGCGTCTTGACGTTCTCGATGGTCAGCGTGTTCTGGCCGGTCTCGACCGTGATCTTGTCGCAGGTGCCGGTGAACTTCAGCGACTGGCGGCCGTTGCCGCTGACCGAGTACGTCGGGTGCTTCTTGCAGTCGATGGTGCCGCGGCCGGCGAGCGCGGCGGCGGGAGCGAGAATCAGCATCAGGCAAACGAGCTTGGTCATCTGGAACCCTCCGTAACGGCGTTGGACGTCCGACCCTGGGGACGCTTCACATCAAACCACGGTGAGGTCCTGTGGTGCATCGCGTCATCGCGCGATAAGCAATACGCATGGACGCCATTGCCTCCGCCGCCCGAGCCCTCGCCGACCGTGCCGTCGCGGCCGCGCGCACGCTGACCCACCAGGGCGAGACCGCCGACGATCACCAGGTCGTCGTCGAGCGCGTCGCCTATGCGGCGACCGAGGCGCGCGTGATCGACGAGCTGACGCGCGTGCCGGCGCCGCTCGCCGACCTCGCCGATGCGGCCGCGCGCGAGACCTACGCGAGCATGCGCTACCGGCTCGAGCCGCTCGCCGAGCAGCTCGGGCTCGATCACGTGCCGGTGCACGCGCCGCAGCTCGACGCGTTCGAGGCGATCGGCGCGCGGGTGGTCGCGCAGCGCGGGCGTATCGAGTGGCCGCTCGACGAGACGCTCTCCGAGGTGCGCGCGAACGTGCGCGCGTTCGCCGAGCGCGAGGTCGCGCCGCACGCCGAGCGCATCCATCACCACGACGAGCTCGTCCCCGAGCGGGTGATCGACGAGATGGCGAAGCTCGGCTACTTCGGGCTGTCGATCCCGGAGAAGTACGGCGGCCACGAGCTCGGCAACCTCGCGATGATCCTCACCACCGAGGAGCTGTCGCGCGCGTCGCTCGCCGCCGCCGGCTCGCTGATCACGCGCCCCGAGATCCTCGCGAAGGCGCTGCTCGCCGGCGGCACCGACGAGCAGAAGCAGACGTGGCTGCCCGAGCTCGCGTCGGGTCAGATCATGGCCGCGATCTCGGTGACCGAGCCCAACGTCGGCTCGGACGTCGCGAGCGTGGCGTGCAAGGCCGAGCGCGGCCAGAGCGGCTGGGAGATCACCGGCGCGAAGGCGTGGTGCACGTTCGCCGGCCGCGCCGACGTGATCGCGCTGCTCGCCCGCACCGGCGCTCCGGACAGCGGAGCGAAGGGGCTGACGCTGTTCATCGTCGACAAGCCGCGGTTCCCCGGCCACGAGTTCACCGCGACCCAGCCGGGCGGCGGCACGCTGACCGGCAAGGCCGATCGCACGCCGGGCTATCGCGGCATGCACAGCTACACGCTCGCGTTCGATCGCTGGCTCGTCCCCGACGCCCAGCTCGTCGGCGGCGAGGCCGGGCTCGGCCGCGGCTTCCACCTCCAGATGGCAGGGTTCGCGGCGGGCCGGCTGCAGACCGGTGGTCGGGCCTGTGGCGTGACGACGGCCGCGCTCGAGAAGACTGCGGAGTACGTCACGGAGCGCAAGCAGTTCGGCCGCGCGATCGGCGATTACGGCCTCACGCGTCATCACGTCGGCCGGATGGCCGCCCGGCTGGTCGCCGCGCGCGCGATCACGTACGCCGCGGCGACCGCGATGGACCTCGACGAGAGAGCCGCCGCGCCCATCGCCGCGATGGCCAAGCTGTTCTCGTGCGATGTTGCGGTCGAGATCACACAGCTCGGCCAGCTGCTCCACGGCGGCTGGGGCTACGCCGAGGAGTATCCGATCTCGCGCTACGTCGCCGATGCGCAGGTGCTCCCGATCTTCGAGGGCGTGAAACCCATCCTCGCGCTCAAGGTCATCGGCCGCTCTCTGCTCGGTCGGTAGGTGTAGGCCGGTTACCCAACGATTACCCCGCGGCCAAATTCCATTTGCGGTTGCGCCTATATATGATGGGCGCCATGCGCAAGCTGCTTGCGTGGCTGGGGCTGGCCACGCTGTTTCTCTTGCCGTCTTCTGCGCCCGTTCAGGCGGCTGGAGCGACGGTCCTCAAGCCGTACATCGTGCTGATCCTCGACGTGTCGGGATCGATGCAAGATCCGACGGGCTCGGGACCGCCGACATGCGCAGGCGCACAGGGACAGGCGCTCGCCGACACCAAGCTCAACCACGCGCGCTGCGCGGTGCAGAACATCGTCAACAGCTACGGCGACATCGTGTTCGCCTACGCGCGCTTTCACGAGCGAGCCGGCACGAGCAGCTCCACCGGCCAGGCGTGCGGCACCAACGCGACGTCGCCGACCAACTGCACGCTGACGCAGGACGCGTGCACCGAGAACTCGGACCGGTTCCAGCTGATGACCGCGCTCGTCGACGGCACGAACGCGAACACCGCCGCGTGGTCGGACTTCTCGTGCAACACGTGCCAGCCGAGCATCCCGTTCGGCGCGGGCCAGGATCCCGAGGTGTGGAACGCGCTCGGCTCGACGCCGCTCGAGGGCGCGCTCGACGGCGCGAAGTGCTACTGGATGGGCCAGAACGCGTCGACGACGGACGGCAGCTGCTCGGCGACGAGCGGCGTCGTGCTGTGGCCGTCGGCGAGCGCCGGCTTCTCGCCGATCGTCAACGATCCGACGAACGGCCAGTTCTTGCCGAACAGCTGCGACGCGTCGCCGACGTGCACGACGAACTGCTGCGCGACCCAGTGCCGGCCGTACATCGTGATCATGCTGACCGACGGCGACGAGACGTGCGGCGGCACCGAGGGCCACTGCTCGGTCACCAAGAGCCAGACGTGCAACCCGGTCGGCGGCATCGGCTGCCCGGGCGGCGAGACGTGCGTGTACGGACCGGGCTCCTGCTCGGTGACGACGACGAGGAGCTGCTACGTCAACGCCGACTGCCCGGGCGGCGAGACCTGCAACGGCGCGGCGAGCGTGCCGGCCGCGGCGGCGAGCATGCTGCGCACCGACATCGCCGGCAAGCGCTACCGCATCCTCACCAAGCCGATCGGCTTCGGCACGCCGACCGTGCCGTACGGTCCGATCGAGAACATGGCGCTCGCCGGTGGCGCGACGGCGATCCCCGGCAAGAACGCCGGCTTCTACGCCTCCGACGAGGCGGGCATCGAGCTCGCGATGTCGCAGATCATCGAGGGCTCGATCCGCTCGGAGACCTGTAACAACGCCGACGACGACTGCGACGGAGCGGTCGACGAGGACTTCCCGACGAAGGGCCAGCCCTGCACGAACGGCGGCAACGGCGTGTGCCTCGGCACGGGCGTCTTCGTGTGCACGGCCGACGGCACCGGCGTGACGTGCGACATCACGAACCCCGGCCAGCCGCCGCAGACGACGTGCCCGGCGGGCAAGACGTGCAACTCCGACGGCAGCGAGGTCTGCGGCGACAGCCTCGACAACGACTGCGACGGCTTCGTCGACGAGGGCTGCACCGCGTGCGTGCCGACGGCCGAGATCTGCAACGGCAAGGACGACGACTGCGACGGCAACGTCGACGAGGACGTGCCCGACAAGCAGTGCGGTTCGGGCTCGTGCTTCCCGAACACCGGCTGCTGTGGCGTCGAGAAGTGCGTCGGTGGCAGCTACGGCGCGTGCTCGGCGACGTGGACGCCGGTCCCCGAGGTCTGCAACAACATCGACGACGACTGCGACGGCTCGATCGACGAGGATCTGTCGAACGCGTGCTCGAACATCACCGGCAACGGCTGCACCACCGCGCCGTGCCCCGAGACCAACAACCCCGGTGACTCGAAGGTCTATCACTGCACCGGCACGAAGGTCGCGTGCACCGGCCCGACCGACACGTCGTGCCCCGGCGGCGTCGCGTGCGTGCCGCCGATCCCGCAGAACGTCTGCCACCCCGGCCAGCAGAGCTGCAGCGGCGGCGCCGAGGGCGCGTGCACCGGCGAGGTCACGCCCGGCACCGAGATCTGCAACGGGCTCGACGACGACTGCGACAACATCATCGACGAGGACACCGGCGGCGGCTCGTGCAACGCGACGTGCGGCACCGGCGTGATCCTGTGCGCCGGCTCGCCGGCCGCGCCCGCGTGCGGCGGCGCCGGTCAGCCCGCGTGCGGCACTCTGTACTGCAGCGCGACGAGCGGCGGCAGCGACACGACGTGCAACGGCATGGACGAGGACTGCGACGGCAAGGTCGACGAGGACTGGAAGTGCGACGACCCGACGAACCAGTCGAACCCGGCGGTCGGCTGCGCGTGCCAGACGGCGACGATCTGCAACGGCGTCAACATGTGCATCGGCGGCAGCGTGCAGTGCGTCGGCACGCCGATCGATCCGACGTCGTGCTGCGACTGCAACGGCACGCCGCAGAACGGCAGCTGCTCGGGCGGCGCGTCGTGCGCGTCCAACTGCGAGTGCGCGTATCCGTGCTCCGGCGGCGAGTTCCCGTGCCCGTCCGGCAAGAAGTGCGACCCCGGCTCGAACCTCTGCGTCAACGATCCGTGCTTCGGCGTGACGTGCGGCAGCAGCGCGCAGGGCAACGCGCAGACGTGCATCGAGAACCAGATCACGCATGACGGCATCTGCGTCGAGGACTGCTCGAACCACTGCTCGAAGACCGCGACGATGCTGTGCAACGGTCCGAACGACACCACGTCCTGTCCGAGCGGCGAGACCTGCCTGCCGGTGACGACGTGCTCGACCGGTCTGCGCTGCTATCCGCCGACCGGTGCGTGCGAGGTCGATGACTGCACCTCGGACTTCCCCGATCGGAAGTGCGCGGCGAATCAGAGCTGCGTCGTCGACGCGAACACCGGCATGGGGCAGTGCGTGACGAACCCCTGCTACGGCGTGACGTGCCCGGGCAACCAGTACTGCGAGGCGGGTAACTGCATCGACAGCTGCGCGACGGTGACGTGCAAGGCGGGCGAGCGCTGCCAGCTCGGCGTCTGCCAGCCCGATCCGTGCGGCAAGCCGTGCCCGTACGGCCAGGTCTGCAACGACGCGACCGGCGCGTGCGTCGACAACCCGTGCGCGATGCGCACGTGCCCGACCGGCCAGTGGTGCAACCCGAACGACAACCAGTGCGAGGTCGATCCGTGCGTCGGCACGTCGTGCCCGGCGGATCCGCCGGGCCAGATCTGCCGCGGCGGCACCTGCTACAACGCGGGCATGTTCTCGTCCGACGCGGGCGAGCAGCACGTGACGGTCGCCGGCGGCGGCTGTAGCACGGGCGGCGGCGGGGCCGGCCTCGTCGTCGGCCTCGCGCTGATGTTCGTCGGCAGACGGCGCCGTGCGCGGCGCGGAGGTGCGAAGTGAACCGCCTCCTCGCACTCCTGCTGATGGTCGCGTGTGCGAGCGGGCTGTCGTGCGGTCTCAACGACTACTGCCTGCAGTGCACGAAGGACGCGCCGGGCGACGGCGGCGGCAGCGCCGCGGATGCCGATGCGGCGAACGGCGATGGTGGCGATGCGTCGGTGTGCGTGCCGACGGGCGACGAGATCTGCGACGGCAAGGACAACGACTGCGACGGTCTGATCGACGAGGGCGTGCTGCCCGGCGTCGGCGATCTGTGCGCGAACCAGGTCGGCGAGTGCGCCGGCGGCGTGCAGCAGTGCACGCCGACGTTTCACTGCTCGACGACGACCGCGCGGGCGTGCCAGGACGCGAACGACACGACGACGTGCCCGAGCGGCGAGACCTGCAAGGCCGACGCGAACACGACCGACCACATCACGTGCTCGAAGAATCCGTCGCCCGAGACGTGCGACGGCAAGGACAACAACTGCAACGGCATGATCGACGAGGGCGATCCGGGCGGCGGCGGCAAGTGCGGCAACGGCACCGGCGACTGCGTGCAGGGCCTGTTCCACTGCCTGCCGGCGACCGCGGGCGATCCGACCACCGACACGCTGCAGTGCACGGGCGCCGTCGGTCCGACGACCGAGGTCTGCGACGGCCACGACAACGACTGCGACGGTGTGATCGACGACAACCTCGGCCCGCTCGGCACGTGCGGCACGTCGAGCGTCGGCCAGTGCAAGATGGGCAACAACG
>JBLMXA010000838.1:0-4672 GCA_050257515.1 Acidobacteriota bacterium
TGCGCGCGCGCATGCCGGGCCAGGACGTGCGCACGGTCGAGCGCGTCGCGAAGATCCGCTACGCCGGCCGCGACATCGACTTTCCGTTCCAGAAGCACATCCACCAGCTGCCGCAGGACGAGTTTCTCGAGTGCCTCGTCGATCTGGTCGATCACCCGGCGCCCGCGGGCGCGCCGCGGTCGTTCAGCGAGATGCTCTACGCGCGGCTCGGCAAGGCGATCACCGAGAAGTTCCTGCGCCCGTACAACGAGAAGCTGTACGCGACGTCGCTCGACCGCCTCGATCCCGACGCGATGGGCCGGTTCTTCCCGCACGCCGACGTCGCCGACATCATCGCGAACTTCCGGCCGGGCAAGCGCGCGCACGGCTACAACGCCACGTTCACGTACCCGGCGGGCGGCGCGGTGCAGTACGTGAACGCGCTGCTGCGCGACCTGCCGCCGGGCACCGTCAGCTGCGGCGAGCCCGCGCTCGCGATCGATCTCGACGCGAAGGTCGTGAAGACGCCGCGGCGCGAGCTGCGTTACGAGCGCGTCGTCAGCTCGGCGCCGCTGCCGGCGCTCGCCGCGATCTGCGGCGTCGCGCACGACGCGTCGGTGTTCACGTCGAACCAGGTGCTCGTGTTCAACCTCGGCTTCGATCGCAAGGGCGCGAGCGGGATCCACTGGATGTACTTCCCCGATCCGAGCGTCAGCTTCTACCGCGTCGGCTGGTACGACAACATCCTCCCAAGCGAGGCAGGGGACGGCGGGCGGCGTATGAGCCTGTACGTCGAGATCGGCGCGTCGCACGGCGTGCCGTTCGACGTGCCGCACCTGCGCGCGCGCGTGCTCGCCGATCTCGCGCGCGAGGGCATCGTCACCGACCACCGGCTGGTCTCCGAGCACCACGTCGCGCTCGATCCGGCGTACGTCCACATCACGAAGGCCTCGCTCGCCGAGACCGCGCGCCTGCGCGAGCTGCTCGAGCACCGCGGCGTCCACTCGGTCGGCCGCTACGGCGGCTGGACCTACTGCTCGATCGAGGACAACCTGGTCGAGACCCGCGCGCTGGCGCAGAGCCTGGCGTAGATGTCGCGATCGGCGCGTGAAGCGCCGTCGCGCCGCGGCCAACCTCGCGACATCCCGCTGGCACGGCGCTTGAGTAGGGCAGGCGCATGCGTTGCCTCGTCCTGCCGCTGCTCGTCGCCGCCGCCTGCGACGGCGCCACCGAACCCGGCGGCTACCCCCATCCTCCGATCGGCGATCCCGACGCCAGCACCTGCGACATCGGCGCGTTCCAGCTCGCCGCGCCCAGGCCCGACCTCCACTACGCGCCGTCGATGGACGTCAACGTCTACGAGAGCGAGCTGCAGGGCGCGCTGACGCTGACGATGGTCGACGACCTCGGCGAGTCGTACCAGTGGACGTCGTACGATCCACAGCCGAACCCGACCGACGCGGGCGAGTGGTGGAGCCTCGACAAGTACCACTACGAGCTGCAGCCGAACCACCGCTACACGCTGACGGTGAGCCACTGCGCCGACGTGCAGACGGTCGTGTTCTTCACGAGCGCGACGTGACCGACCTTCTGAAGGATTCCGAATTCCGATTCCTGTTCCGCTTCCCTATTGGATTCCGGAATTCAACAGTGAAGCGGAACCGGAAGCAGAATTGGGAACGCGCTCAGCGCGCGGGGATCCGGACGATCGCGAAGCCTTTGCCGGGCCGCGCGAGCACGTCGATCACCTTGCCGTCGGTGGTCGCCATCGCGGGCCACTCGTGCGCCATCACCGGGTGCGCGGGCGTCGGCAGCGCGAAGAACGTCTTGCTGCCGTCCTCGTGCCACACGCCGAGCACGCCGCCGTGCTCGGCGATCGCGACGAGCTTGCCGTCGACGATCGTCGTGGTCGAGGCGGTCGGCGCGCCGGCGGGCAGCTGCGTCTTGCGGCAGGTCTTCGTGCAGAGGACGAACGCCTGCGGCACGCCG
Source organism: Acidobacteriota bacterium (assembly GCA_050257515.1). Taxonomy (GTDB): domain Bacteria; phylum Myxococcota_A; class Polyangia; order Haliangiales; family Haliangiaceae; genus JABFXX01. Next base: position 1,969 of record JBLMXA010000838.1, read on the forward strand.
CCGGCGCGCTCGAGCGAGCCTTCCGGCGTGCAGCCGAGCAGCGAGCTCGTCGCGTGCGCGGTCATCACGCGCCGCGAGCTGATGCAGACCGGCAGCGCGGCGTCGGGATCGATCGGCACCTCCTGGCCGGGCGTGCCGGGAGCGTAGAGCTTCGCGTGCGTCGCGCCCTTGTCGGTCCACATCACCGCCACCGTGCCGTCGCCGTCGGTCGCGAGCGACGCGGAGTCGCCGCGGATCGGCGGCTCGGCGGTGACGCCGGCCGGCGTGACGTGCGCGAGCTCGAGCTGGTTGTCGGTGCCGAGCGCGACGACGCCGTCCTGCAGCGTGCCGCCGACCGCGGCGACCGACGGGCCGCCCTTCATCGCGACCGGCGTCGGCTGCGCCATCGCGCCCTCGACGTCGAACGCGCCGACCTGCGCGCCGGTCTCGGTCGCCCGCGCGCCCCACGCGCCATCGGGCAGCGCGCGCACCGCGCCGAGCCCGACGCGGCCGATCTGCGGCGGCTTGCCCGGCACGAGCGACACCTGGACGGTGTGCGTGTCGGTCTTGCCGAACAGCACGAGCGCCTGCGAGGACGGCACGCTCTCGACGATCAGCTCGTGCAGCGGCTCCTTGCCGTCGGCGAGCTCGAGGATCTGTGCCGCGGGCAGCGGCTTGCCCTTGCCCGCGGCCGGCGGCAGCTCGGCGGCCTCGCGCAGCTTCGCGCGCGCGGTGTCGAGGTCGTCGAGCGCCTCTGGCAGCGGATCGTGCTCGAGCGTCGTCGACTCCGCGACGTGGGTCGCGAACGCGGTCGCCGCCTTGGCCGCGGCGGCGTCGAGATCGTTCCACGCGTGCTCGACCGCGGGCAGCCCGCTGTCGGGCGCGTCGCCGCGGTTGAGCTTGCTGATCAGCGACGTGCAGCTGCCGCGATTCCACGGATCGGGCGACATCTCGCGGATCGCGAGCGCCTCGCCGGTCCTCGACGAGCCCGGCGACGGCCCGAGCAGGCAGTCGCGCGCCTGGGCCCACCGCGTCTCCCACGCGAGGATCTCGGCCTGCGCGTCCTTGCGCACCTGGTTCGGCCGGTAGATCTTGACGAACCAGAAGCCTGCACCACCGGCGATCACGCCGACGGCAGCGAAGATCGCGATCACCCGCGTGCGGTCACTCGCCATGTGCCCTCTATAACACTCCCGGGTATGGATCCGCACATGGACCTCGCACGTGACGCGTTCGTCGACGGCAGCTGGCATCGCACCCACAGGCGGTTTCCCGTGCACGATCCGTACGACGGCGCGGCGATCGCCGACGTCGCGGACTGCGACGACGCGCTGATCGATCGCGCGGTCGACGCGGCGGTGCGCGCGTTTCCGGCGTGGAAGCGACGGCCGGGCGGCGAGCGCGGCAAGCTGCTCGCCGAGCTCGCGCGCCGGATGCTCGCCGACGAGAAGCGGCTCGGCGAGCTGTGCGTGCGCGAGAACGGCAAGCCGATGAAGGAGGCGGTCGCGGAGGTCCGCTACGCCGCGAGCTTCCTGAGCTGGTTCGCCGGCGAGGCCGAGCGCCTCTACGGCGAGACGATCCCGGCGAGCCACGTCGGCCAGCGGCTCGTCGCGGTGCGCGAGCCGGTCGGCCCGTGCGCGGCGATCACGCCGTGGAACTTCCCGTACGCGATGCTGACGCGCAAGCTCGGCGCCGCGCTCGCCGCGGGCTGCACGATGGTCGCCAAGCCGGCGGAGCAGACGCCGCTCGGCGCGCTCGCGCTCGCCCAGCTGTGCGAGGAGGTCGGCGTGCCGGCGGGCGTCGTCAACATCGTGCCCGCGGCCGACGGCGCGCGGGCCGGCGGGCGCCTCGTGCGCGCGCGGCAGATCCGCAAGGTCAGCTTCACCGGCTCCACCGAGGTCGGCCGCGCGATCATGCACGCGTGCGCCGACGATGTGAAGCGCGTGTCGCTCGAGCTCGGCGGCAACGCGCCGTTCGTCGTGCTCGCCGACGCCGACGTCGACGCCGCGGTCGCGGGCGCGCTGGTCGCGAAGTTCCGCAACACCGGCCAGACGTGCGTCGCCGCGAACCGCTTCATCGTCGAGGCGCCGGTCGCGCGCGCGTTCGAGCACCTGCTCGTCGCCGCGATCGCGAAGCTCGCGCTCGGCCGCGGCAGCGATCCCGGCGTCGATCTCGGGCCGCTCATCGACGACGACGCCGTCGCCAAGGTCAAGCGCCTCGTCGACGACGCGATCGCGCGCGGCGCCACCGTGCTGCACGGCGAGCCGCCGCGCGGCCCGGAGCGGAGCGGGGCGGGCTCCGCCCGACCCGCGGGATCGAGCCGGCTCGTCGCGCCGATCGTGCTCGGCAACGTGACGTCCCAGATGCAGCTGTGGCGCGAGGAGATCTTCGGGCCGGTCGTCGCGCTGCGGGTCGCGCACGACGAGGCCGAGGCGCTCGCGCTCGCGAACGACACCGACGCCGGCCTGATCGCCTACGTCTACACGCGCGACGGCGCGCGCCAGGTCCGCATGGCCGAGTCGCTCGAGGCCGGCATGGTCGGCGTCAACGAGGGCCTCGTGTCGACCGCGCAGGCGCCGTTCGGCGGCATCAAGCACTCGGGCCAGGGCCGCGAGGGCAGCCGGCACGGCCTGGACGACTACATGCAGTGGAAGTACATCGCGACGCGGGTGTCCTGAGGAATTGCCGCCAAGACGCCATGCACGCCAACAGAGCGCGCCAAGAC
>JBLMXA010000839.1:0-4071 GCA_050257515.1 Acidobacteriota bacterium
GGCGCCATGTCGAGGAGGTCGAGCGCCACGATGCGCGCACGCCGCCCGAGCTTCTCCCGCAGCACCTGCGTCCAGCTCCCCGGCGCCGCGCCGAGGTCGACGACGCTCATCCCCGGGCGAAACAGCCTGTCGCGCTCGGCGATCTCGAGCAGCTTGAATGCCGCGCGCGAGCGATAGCCCAGGCGCGTCGCCTCGCGGACCCACGGGTCGTTGAGATGCAGGTCGAGCCACGCCTTGACGAACTTGTTCTTCTTCGGGCGTTTTGCGGGCGCGGACACGGCACGGCAGCGGCGCGGTGCCGCCGGTAGAATGGAAGGATGAGGACTCTAACACCCGCGGCGCGGCGCGCGCTCCGCGCGAAGGCGCATCACCTGGAGCCCGTCGTCAGCATCGGGCAGCAGGGTCTCACGCCCGGCGTGCTCCACGAGATCGACGTCAGCCTCGCCGCGCACGAGCTCATCAAGATCCGCGTGTTCGGCGATTCGCGCACCGAGCGCGAGGCGCTGCTGGCGCGGATCTGCGCGGAGCTCGGCGCCGCCGCGGTCCAGCACCTGGGCAAGCTCCTGATCGTCTGGCGACCGGCGCCGGAGGAACCCGCGCCGGCGCCACGCTCCGGCGCGCGCAAGGGGAAGTCGGCGGCGAGGAAGGCGCCCCAAGCCCGGCGCCCGCGCTCGCCGCTGCCGCGCGCGCCTGCGCGGCCCCCCCGCGGCAAGGGACCCTTCGAGGCCCCCGCGGGGTCGAGAAGGCGCCACCGCGACACGGCGTCGGCAGGCAAGCCCGCGGCCGCGGGCCGCGGGACGCCGCACGGCAAGTCGGCGTCGAGCTCCCGCGGAGCCGCCGGCGCGCGCCGCCGGCGCAAGGCGATCAGCGACCGCCGCGCGTAAACGGCACGACGGTTTCGCCACCGCCGCGCAGCGGGCGCAGACGAGCTCCTCTTCGGCCAGCGGCGGCTGGAGGATGCGGCTACCGGTAGCGGACCGCGAGCACCTCGTACTCGCGCACGCCGGCCGGCGCCTTCACCTCGACGGCGTCGCCCTCGGACTTGCCGATCAGTGCGCGAGCGAGCGGAGAGCTGACCGAGATCTTGCCGTGCTTGAGATCGGCCTCGTCGTCGCCGACGATCTGGTAGGCGACGCGCTCGCCGGTCGCGCCGTCCTCGAGCTCGACGGTCGCACCGAATACGACGTGCCCACCGGCGTCCGCGATCGTGGCCGGGTCGATCACCTGGGCGCCGGCGAGCTTGTGCTCGATGTCGCGGATCCGGGCCTCGATCAGGCCTTGTCGCTCCTTCGCGGCGTCGTAGTCGGCGTTCTCCGAGATGTCGCCGTGCGAGCGCGCCTCGGCCAGCGCGCGGCTCACCGCGGGGCGGTCGACGGTCTTCAGGCGCTGGAGCTCGGCGCGCAGCCGCTGCGCGCCCTCGACCGTCATCGGGAATTTCTTCGTCATGGCGTCAGGCGAGCCGATCGTGCAGCGCCTGCATCGAGTAGGGCAGGAGCTCGCCCATCCCAGCGAGCCCGACCGCCGCCGCGCGCGCGCCGGCAAGCGTCGTGTACGTCGGGATCTGGTCGGTCAGCGCCTCACGGCGGATCTGGAAGCTGTCGCGGATCGCCGTCCGCTTCTCCTGCACCGTGTTGACGACGAGCGCGATCTCGTCGTTCTTCATCATGTCGACGATGTGCGGCTGCCCTTCGTGGACCTTGTTCACGGGCGTCACCGCCACGCCCGCCGCGGCCAGCGCCGCCGCGGTGCCGCGCGTCGCGACGATGGTGAAGCCGATGCGCGCGAAGAGCTGGGCGATCTCGACGGCGCGCGCCTTGTCGCCGTCCTTCACGCTGACGAAGACCTTGCCCTTCGCGGGCAGCTTCACGTTGGCGGCGAGCTGGCTCTTGAGGAACGCTTCCGCGAACGAGTCGCCGACGCCCATGACCTCGCCCGTCGACTTCATCTCGGGCCCCAGGATCGTGTCGACGCCCTGGAACTTGATGAACGGGAACACCGCCTCCTTGACCGACCAGTACGGCGGGACGATCTCGCCCGCGACGCCCTGCTCGCGCAGCGAGACGCCCGCCATGCACCGCGCCGCGATCTTCGCCAGCGGCCGCCCGGTCGCCTTCGAGACGTACGGCACGGTGCGCGACGCGCGCGGGTTGACCTCGAGCACGAACACGACGTCCTCGCCGGCCGCGTTCCGCTGGATCGCGAACTGGACGTTCATGAGCCCGACGACGTCGAGGGCCTTCGCCATCGCCGCCGTCTGCCGCCGGAGCTCGTCCTGCGTCGCCGCGGCGAGCGAGAAGGGCGGCAGCGAGCACGCGGAGTCGCCGGAGTGCACGCCGGCCTGCTCGATGTGCTCCATGATGCCGCCGATCACGACGTCGGCGCCGTCGGCGAGCGCGTCGACGTCGACTTCGATCGCGTCGTTCAGGAACCGGTCGAGCAGCACCGGGCTGTCGTTCGACACCTTGACCGCCTCGCGCATGTAGCGCTCGAGGTCGCGCTGCTCGTGGACGATCTCCATCGCGCGGCCGCCCAGCACGTAGGAGGGCCGGACGACGAGCGGGTAGCCGATCTCGCCGGCAGCGGCGAGCGCGCCGGCCTCGGTCCGCGCCGTGCGGTTCGGCGGCTGCTTCAAGCCGAGCCGGTGGAGCATCTGCTGGAATCGCTCGCGGTCCTCGGCCATGTCGATCATGTCGGGCGACGTGCCGATGATCGGCACGCCGTTTCGCTCGAGGTCGCGCGCGAGCTTGAGCGGCGTCTGCCCGCCGTACTGGACGATGACGCCGAACGGCCGCTCGAGGTGGACGATCTCGAGCACGTCCTCCAGCGTCAGCGGCTCGAAGTAGAGGCGGTCGGACGTGTCGTAGTCGGTCGAGACGGTCTCCGGGTTGCAGTTGACCATGATCGTCTCGAAGCCGTCCTCGCGGAGCGCCATCGCCGCGTGCACGCAGCAGTAGTCGAACTCGATTCCCTGCCCGATCCGGTTCGGCCCGCCGCCGAGCACGATCACCTTCTTCCGGTCGGTGGGCGCCGCTTCGCACTCCTCCTCGTAGGTCGAGTACATGTACGCGGTCTTCGTGGCGAACTCGGCGGCGCAGGTGTCGACGCGCTTGTAGACGGGCCGGATGCCGAGCGCGTGCCGCCGCGCGCGGACATCCGCGTCGGCGGTCTTGAGCAGGTGCGCGAGGCGGCGGTCGGAGAAGCCCATCCGCTTGAGCCCGCGGAGCTCGTCGGCGGAGAGCCCGGCCAGGTCGCGCTGCTCGAGCGCGAGCTCGGTGTCGACGATCTCCTTGATCTGCGCGAGGAACCACGGATCGATCCTCGTGTGCCGGTGCACGTCCTCGAGCGGCATCCCGACGCCGAACGCGTCGGCCACGTACCACAGCCTCTCCGCGCGGGGGTACGCGAGCTCGTCCTCGATCTTCTCGGGATCGACGGTCTTGAGGTTGAACCCGTCGACGCCGACCTCGAGGCCCCGCAGCGCCTTCTGCAGCGACTCCTGGAACGTGCGGCCGATCGCCATCACTTCGCCGACCGACTTCATCTGCGTCGTGAGCCGGTCGTCCGCCTGCCGGAACTTCTCGAAGGCGAAGCGCGGCACCTTGGTCACGACGTAGTCGATCGTCGGCTCGAACGACGCCGGGGTCTGCCCGCCGGTGATGTCGTTCCTGAGCTCGTCGAGCGTGTACCCGACGGCGAGCTTCGCGGCGATCTTCGCGATCGGGAAGCCGGTCGCCTTCGACGCGAGCGCCGACGACCGCGACACGCGCGGGTTCATCTCGATCACGATCATCCGGCCGTCCGCGGGATTGACCGCGAACTGGACGTTCGAGCCGCCGGTGTCGACGCCGACCTCGCGCAGCACCGCGATCGCGGCGTTGCGCATGATCTGGTACTCCTTGTCGGTCAAGGTCTGCGCCGGGGCGACGGTGATCGAGTCGCCGGTGTGGACGCCCATCGGGTCGACGTTCTCGATCGAGCAGACGATGATGCAGTTGTCATTGCGGTCGCGGACGACCTCCATCTCGACCTCTCGCCGACGCGCGAACTCCTGATCGAGGAGTCGCTCCTCGG
>JBLMXA010000840.1:0-4068 GCA_050257515.1 Acidobacteriota bacterium
CGGTGGCAACGCTTCGACGCTCGGCACGCCGACGGTCGGCCTGCCGTCGAGCCTGTCGGTGACGATGGAGGTGCTCGCGACGCCGTCGTACATCAAGTGCTGCCTCGACAACGTCACCGGCGCGCTCGCCACGGTCACCGGCCCGACGCCGTCGTACACCGCAGGCGTGCCGGGCGTGGTCGTCGACAACATGCACGCGAGCTTCGACAACCTCGACGTCTACCCGAACTAGGCGCGGTGGATCGCGAACGCGTGCGTGTGCCCCTGCACGTTCGAGCTGGTCACCGTCACCGTGCCTCCCTCCTCGATCTGCTGCAGCTGTGCTTGCGCCAGTGTCACGGTGTGCGTGTGCCCCCCGTTGTTCGACGTCGTGTACGTCGCTCCCGCCGCCGGCGGGCTCGACAGATCCGTGTTCGGGACGCACAGCGTGTGCGTGTGCGACGCGGCGACCGACGAGGTCGTATCGATGCCGTCGCAGCTCGCGGCGTCCGTGCCGGGCCCGCTGCCGCCGTACGACGCGCAGGCCGTGGCGAGCGGCACGAGCAGCAGTATCACGCCGGTGCGCACGAGCAGCTCCCTGCGATCCAGCCCGATGGCCATGCGATCCTCCTGGGGGTGTCCGGATCGTCGGCGATGCATCGCGTGCGCCACGCGCGCGCGAGACCGTGATGCGACGCGCGGCGCGAGCCTGCCTCTATTACGGCACGAGCTTGTAGCCGAGCCCGTAGACCGTGAGGATGTGGCGCGGGTTCTTCTGGTCTTCCTCGAGCTTGCGGCGCAGCTTGACGATGAAGTTGTCGACGGTGCGCGAGGTCGGCGAGCTCTGCACGCCCCACACCTTCTCGAGCAGCTCGTCGCGCGACACCGTCTCGTCGGACTTCTCGCGCAGCAGCTTCAGCACCTCGAGCTCGTAGAACGTCAGCCGCTTGCTCGTGCGGCCCTTGCTCATCGTGTGCTTGCGCGCGTTGATCTGCCACTGGCCGATCGAGAACGTCTCGTCGGTGTGCGAGCTCATCCGCGCCTGGCGGCGGAAGATCGCGTTGATGCGCGCGATCAGCTCGGCCACCGAGAACGGCTTGGTGACGTAGTCGTCGGCGCCGACCTCGAGGCCGCGGATCTTGTCGCTCTCCTGCGCCTTCGCCGTGAGGATGATGATCGGCACGGTCTCGTCGCGCTGGCGCAGCGTCTCGCACACGCGGTAGCCGTTGTCGTCGGGCAGCATCAGATCGAGCAGCACGCAGTCGGGCGCCCAGTCCATCGCGGCGGCGAGGCCCTCGGCGCCGGTCCCGCGCGACTGCACCTCGAACCCCTCGAACTCGAGCGCGTCGCGCAGGCCGCGCACGATATCCGGCTCGTCCTCGATGACGAGGATCCGCTTCTTCGCCGGCTCTTCCGCCGTCAAGGGATTCGCTCCTCGATCGATGGTCGTCGCTCGTTCACGGCCGTAGTCATATCACTCGGCGGACCGGATCGGCAGCCACAGCTTGAACGTCGAGCCCTCGCCGAGCTTGCTGTCGACGGTGATGTCGCCGCCGTGGGCGCGCGCGATGTGCTGGACGAGCGCGAGGCCGATCCCCGAGCCGCGGATCGGCTTCAGGCGCATCGCGCGGGCGCGGTAGAAGCGCTCGAAGATGCGCTCGTGCTCCTCGGGATCGATGCCGGGACCGAAGTCGCGCACCGACAGCACGAGGCGGTCGTCCTGCTTCGCGAGCCCGAGCTCGATCTTCTTGCCGCCGCTGGCGTACTTGATCGCGTTGTCGATCAGGTTCAGCACGGCGAGCGTGAACGCGTTGGCGTCGAGCAGCGTCGGCGGCAGCTCCGGCGCGATCTCGGCGTCGAGCGTCATCTCCGCCGATGACAGCCGGCGCTGCACGAGGTCGATCGCGCGGCCGACGACCTCGCCGACGTCGGTCTCGGCGAACTCGTACACGCCCATGCCGCGCTCGATCTTCGCGAAGTCGAGCACGTTGTCGATCAGCCGCCCGAGCCGCACGCTCTCGCGCCAGATGATCTCGGCGTACTCGCTCGCCTGCTCGGGCGACTTCGTGCGGCCCTTCGCGAGCATCTCGCCGAACATCGAGATGATCGACAGCGGCGTCTTGAGCTCGTGCGACACGTTCGAGATGAAGTCGCTCTTGAGCTCGTTGGCCCGGCGCTCGCGGCGGATCGCGATCGCGAGGAACGCGAGGCCGGCGAGGATCACGGTCACCGCGCCGCCGATCAGCAGCGAGTCGACGATGCGCTTGCGGCGCAGCTCGGCGTCCTCGCCGGCGTCCTTCTCGGCGACGCGCAGCACCCAGCCTTCGAGGTTGTCGAACGGCACCGCGATCGAGTCGGCGCTCTCGACGAACGGCGCGCCGTAGACGAGCCTGCCCGATTCGTCGACGACCTGGTACAGGCGCTTGGACTGGTCGGTGAACTGGAAGAACTGCGGGAACAGATCGCCGACGAGGTGCGAGAGGTTGTCCTCGACGACGATGTAGAACGTGCGGTCGCCCGAGACCTTGCGCGTGAACGAGAACAGGTACGGCCGGTCGTACACGGTGTAGTAGTGGCCCCGCTCGTTGAGCGGCTGCTCGGCGAGCGGCAGGTTCGGCAGCACCTGGGCGACGAACCAGTCGCGGAACTGCAACGCCTCCTTGCGCGGCGTCCGCCGCGACGCGAAGCCGTCGGGCACGAGCTTCTTCTGGTCGTCGAGCACGAACACGCTCTCGACCGCCAGGCTCGACGCGATCTCGCTCAGCTTCGACATGTCGTCGAGGCGGACCTGCTCGAACAGCGCGTAGTCGTCCTTGGCGACGAGCGACTCGATGTTGTCGACCTTCTCCTCCGCGAGGTCGCGCATCAGCTGGCGCTCGCGGTCGCGCGACACGACCTCCGCGGTCGCGGAGTAGCCGTAGTAGGCGAGCGCCACCGCCGCGGCCAACACCGCGAAGATCAAGGCGTTCACCAGGAGGACGCGTCGCACCGGCGAGAATCCTGCCATCTAATCGCCCGGTTAGGTTGTCACGCGATCGCGGTTATGTTAGAGGGCAAACTATCGATGATGAGTAATCCGGATTACCGGAACTTGTCGGATTTCGCGGAGATACGGTAGATGGACTCCATCTTCGAAGAAGACGCCGACGAGGTGGGTGGCGAGATCGAGGCGTACTGCCCGTCGCCTCGGTGCAAGGCCGATACGACCCACACCATCATCAGCATGTACGAGGACGAGGTCCGTCGCGTGCAATGCGTCGTGTGCGGCGAGGTTCACGCCTACCGCAAGCCTCGCGGCGACGGGGTGGAGGGCGATGGCGAAGGCGGCGGCAAGAAGTCCGGCCCCAAGCGCCTGAGCTGGGACGAGGCGATGTCGCGCGCCACCGATCAGGACCTCGCGAACTGCCGGCCCTACTCGATCCGCGACACCTACGAGGACGGCGACGTCGTCCATCACCCGGTGTTCGACATCGGCTTCGTCGTCGAGCAGCTGCCCGACAACAAGGTCGAGGTGATCTTTCGGGACGGCGGCTCGCGCATCCTCGTCCACAACCGCGGCGATCTCGCGTCGCGCATGCCGGACATCAGCGAGATCCCGGTGCCGCGCGAGCAGAAGAAGAAGAAGCGCGCGAAGAAGGTCGACGCCACGCCGACCCCGGTGCCCCAGCGCAGCAAGGCCGAGGTCGAGGCCGCGGTCGTCCGCGCGCGCTCGGCGGCCCAGGCGCGCATGGAAGAGGCCACGCGCTCGGCCGACGAGCGCAGCAAGAAGCTCAAGGCCGACGCCAAGAAGGGCAAGGTCGCGGCCAAGACCGCGGCCAAGCCGGCGGCCAAGCCGGCCGGCAAGCCCGCCAAGGCGACGCCGGCCAAGCCCGCCAAGCCGGCCAAGGCTGCCAAGCCCGCCAAGGCCGGCAAGGCTGCCAAGCCCGCGAAGGCCGCCGCCAAGGGCGCCAAGAAGCCCGCGCCCAAGAAGGCCGCGCCGGCCAAGAAGCCCGCGAAGAAGCCCGCCGCCGCGAAGAAGCCCGCGAAGCCGGCGAAGAAGAAGAAGAAGAAATAAACCGCCAAGACGCCAAGCGCGCCAAGCCGGAGCCA
>JBLMXA010000841.1:0-17839 GCA_050257515.1 Acidobacteriota bacterium
GTCGACGACCTGGACGAGCGGCACGGCGTGGAGGCCGACGCCGCGCAGCGCGCGATCGGCATCGAGCAGCGCGCGGCGCGCGACGTCGGCGACCGAGCCCTCGTGCGTGGCGCGCCGGGCCAGTCGTTCCGCATAGCTGCGGTCGTGCGAGTCGAGCGACTCGAGGCCGCCGATCGGCCAGTGCCGCCCCGCGATCGTCACGATGTAGCCGCGCTCCCGCGCGAGCCGCAGCTGCTCGTCCTGGAAGGACCGTACGAGCGCGTAATGGCGGTCGAACCGCGCGATCAGCTCCTTGGCCTCGGCCGCCGACACCCCGAGCTGCAGCGCGAGCGCGCTCGCGCCCTGCCCCGCAAACGTCGCGAAGTTCACGACCTTGCCGAGCTGGCGGTCGTCGTCCGTGATCTGGCTCGCAGGCTTGTCGAGCACCGCCATCGCCGTCAGCAGGTGCATGTCCTCGCGGCGGCGCAGGGGCTCGACCAGCGCCGGATCCCGCGTCAGGTGCGCGAGCACGTGGAGGCCGAGCTGGCTGAAGTCGACCGACATCAGCAGGCAGCCCGCCGGCGCGACGAACGCGCGGCGGATCATCTGCATCTCGGGCGTGCGGCCCGGCACGCGCGACAGGTCGGGGTTCGTGTTGACGAGGTGGCCGGAGAACGAGCGCGCCGGGTGCGAGCGCGAGTGCACGCGGCCGTCGTCGTCGATCGTGCGGCGCAGCGCGACGACCCAGAAGTCGCGCAGCCGGCGCAGCAGGCGCCAGCGGATCACGAGCGGCACGATCGGGTGAGCGTGCTCGATCTTCTCGAGCGCCTCGATCGCGGTGCTCCAGCCGGTCTTCGTGTGGCCGGCGATCGGCAGCTTCAGCTCCTCGAACAGCACCGCGCCGAGCTGCTGCGACGAGTTGATGTTGAACGAGCGGCCGGCGAGCGCCTCGATCTGCTGCGTCAGCTCGGCCTCGATCGCGGCGAGCGCGTCCTGCGCGCGATCGAGCGCGGCGAGATCGATGATGATGCCGGCGAGCTCCATGCGCGCGCACGTGTCCGTCAGCGCGAGGTACTCGGCGAGCCGCTCGCGATCGACCTGCCGCGCGAGCCGCGCCCACACCGCGGCGACGGTCTCGGCGCGCTGGCCGGCGATCCGCGCCTGCTGCTCGACGGGCAGCTGCGCCCACGCCTTGCGCTGGCGGCCGACGCCGCGCACCGCATCGTCATCGGGCAGCGCGCGGCCGAGCACGTGCTTGGCGACGAGCCCGAGGTCGTGCGGCGCCCAGTTGCTCGGCTGCGCGAGGTGCGACGCGCACGCCGAGTCGCCGGCGATCCCGGACAGCTCGAGGTCGAGCCGGCGCAGCGCGACGAGCGTGCCGAGCAGATCGTGGCCGACCTTCGGCGCGCCGGCGTCGGCGAGCCAGCGCGCGAGCAGCTTCCACGCGTCGCTGCCGGCCGGCACGTAGCACGTGGCCGCGCCGGCGAGCGCGATGCCGACGAGCGCGCCCTTGACCGGCGCCGGATCCTCGATCAGCGCGTGGATCGCGATCGGCCCCGCGCCGAGCCGGCCGAGCGCGGCGGCGAGCTCGTCGGCCGTGGTGCACACCTCAACCGCGACGCCGGCATCGCCGGCGACGAGCAGCTCGGCGAACCCGAGCCGCTCGTGCAGCGCGTTGAGCGCGGCGACCGGCGGCGGCTCGTACGCCGCCTGGGCGAGCGGCAGCGGCAGCGGGCGGTGCGTGTCGAGCGTCGCGCGGGCGAGCTCGCGCGGGATGTCGCCCTGCACCGCGCGCAGCGCCTTGCCGAGCCGGCCCTCGATCGAGTCGAGCGCGGCGAGCGCGGCGCCGACCGAGCCGTAGGTGTCGATCAGCGTCGTCGCGCCCTTCGCGCCGATGCCCTTGACGCCGGGCAGCGCGTCCTCGTCGCCGACGAGCGCGAGCCAGCCGGCGACCGCCTCCGGCGCGACGAGGAACCGCTTGTGCACCGTGTCCGCGGTGTAACGAACGTCCTTGTTCGAGTCGTACCACCACACGTGATCGCTCACGAGCTGGGCGAACCGCTTGTCGCGGCCGATCACGATCACGTCATCGCCGAGCGCGCGCGCCGCGGCGGCATACGACGCGACGACGTGCGGCTCCCCGGGCGCCTCGACGACGTGAAAGCCGAGCGCGCGCAGCAGCTCGCCGAGCCCCGGCAGCTGCTGCTGGAGCAGCGGCGGCCACTTCGCCGTGTCGACGTCCCCGATCACCGCGATCGCGCGCGCCGGCTGCTTGTACGCGAGCACGCGCTCGATCGCGCGCGCGACCGCGAACAGCGCGTTGACCGGCTCGCCGCCGGGCGAGCGGCGATCCGTCGGCACGACCATGTAGCCGCTCGCGAGGATGTTCGTGGCCGACGCGACGAGGGTGCGGTCCATGGCTCACCAGCAGGTGTGGAACGACTGCTCCTGCTCCGCCGTCGTCACCGCGCTGCCCGCGCCGCCGCACGCGGCGTACACGCCGTCGGCCTCGCCGCCGAGCCGCGTCGCCGTCTCGAACAGCGTGTCCTCGTCGAGCACGCCGTCGAACCGCGTGCGGAAGCCCGTCTGCTTGCCCCAGTGCTCGACGTTGAGCTTCGCGTACTGGTGCCAGCGCGGCATCCCGCGCGAGACCGCGATCGCCTCGAGCGCCGCCTGCTGGCACTGCTGCGCCTTGCCCGCGGCCTGCAGCCGGCGTGCCTCGACGAGCCGGTAGTGGATGACGTCGAGCCCGTGCGCCGCCGCGTTGCCCGCGGCCTCGCAGGCGATCTCGCCGGTGCCGCCGCACGCGTCGAGCGGCCTGGCGAGGCTGGTGACGCGCGCCGCGGTCACGCAGCGCACGCGCTCCTTCGTCACCGGATCGGTGAGCTCGCGCCACGTGCCGGTGACGACGACCGGCACCGCCTTCTCGACGTCGGCCTGCCAGGTGCCCTTCCTGTGCGCGCGCGGCCGCCGGCCGCGCAGCGGGCGCACGACGAGCTTCGGATCGATGTCGTCGAGGATCACGTACGGCGCGTCCGCTGCGAGCTGACACACCTCGTGCTGGATCTCGACCGCGCCGCGCAGCTTCTTGCCGGCACGCGGATCGGGAGCGGCCGGTACGTAGCACGACGGCTGACAGCGCGCGTGCGCCTCGTGGTGCTGCGCGTCGTCGCAGCTCGCCGCGAGCGCGTCCTGCTGCTGCTCCTCGATCTTGCGATGCGCGGCGACGATCTCGTCGTGCTTCGCGCGCGCCTCGCGGTCGTGCTGCGCCTGGAGCTCGGCGTCGCTCGCCCCGGCGGGCGCGACCGCGGCAGGATGCGCGGGCGGCGGGCTGCTGCTGCCCGAGCCGCACGCGGCCATGAGGCCGAGCATCGCGATCCTCCGCATCGCAGGTGCGACGCTATCACGAGGTAGAGTCGGCGCGTGGAGGTCATCATCGGGCTTGGCGTCGGCGCGGCCGTGCTCTACCTGTGGGGCTGGCAGCGCGCGAAGTACGTGCGCTGGTTCTTCCAGCGCCGCAAGCGCGCCGAGGCGTTCGAGCGCGGCATGCGCGAGGCGCGGGAGTCGCTCGCGGGGGCGTGCCCGTATCGCAAGCCGACGCCTGCGGATCGCGAGCTGGTCGCGCTGCTCCCGGAGCTGCGCGAGCTCGTCGCGTGCGGCTTCGAGCCGATCGGCGAGCTCGTGCTGCAGCCGCCGGGCAAGCCGGCGAAGCTCGCGGTGGGCTGCTACCTCGATGCCGCCCACACGACGTACGCGATGACGTGGACCGCCGGCGCCGTCCGCCTCGGCTCGTACGCGGCCGACAAGATCTTCGCGACCGGCCAGCGCCCGCACGTCGTGCTCGCCGAGCCGCCGTTCATCGACCGCGCGCTGCTCGGCGAGAAGCTCTCGATCGCCGACCTCGTCGCCGGCCACCGCAAGCGCGTCGGCGATCACGCGCTCGCCCGCATCGCGGATCTCGACGATCTGCTCGCGCGCCTGATCGAGAACCACGACCGCGCTGTCGCGTGGCGCGCCGCGCAAGCTCCCGAGGAGCTGCTCGACGCCGATCTCAAGTGCGTGCTCGGAGGCGCCTACGCGCGCTACGGCAAGGCGTGGGCGCGCCGGCTGCGCGGCAAGCTGCCCGAGGCGCGCCTCATGTCCTGAGGTGCCCCAGCTTGTCCGGGTTGCGCACCGCGTAGATCGCGACCACGTGATCGCCCGCGATCTCGAGCGCCAGCGTCTCGGGCTCGTTCGCGATGCGGATCACGAAGCCGGGCAGCCCGTTGATCTGCGCGCGCTCGATCTGCGGCGCCCCGAACGCGCGCAGGTTCTTGGCCGCGACGCCGGCGAAGAACCGCACGATCTTGTCGCGCCCGTAGATCGGGTTCAGCGCCGCCTGCCGCTTGCCACCACCGTCGGTGTACAGCACGGCGTCGTCGGCGAGCAGGCGCGCGAGCGCGTCGACGTCGCCGCTCGCGATCGCGCCCTGGAACGCGGTCGCGAGCCGCTCGCGGTCCTCGTCGCTCGCCGAGAACCGCGGGCGCTCGTCGCGCACGTGCTCGCGGCCGCGCGTCGCGAGCTGGCGGACGGCGGGCTCGCTGCGATCGAGCACGTCGGCGATCGCGCTGTAGTCCATGTCGAACACGTCGTGCAGCAGGAACGCCGCGCGCTCGAGCGGGCTGAGGCGCTCGAGCGTCATCAGCAGCGCGATCGACAGATCGTCGGCGAGCGGCTCGGCCGCGGGCTCGCCGATCAGCGGCTCGGGCAGCCACGTGCCGACGTACTGCTCGCGGCGGTGCACCGCCGACTTCATGCGATCGAGGCACAGCCGCGCGACGATCCGCGCGAGGTACGCACGCGGGCTCGCGATCGCCGTGCGATCGGCCGCCGCCCACCGCAGGTAGGCATCCTGCACGACGTCCTCGGCCTCGGCGACCGAGCCGAGCATGCGGTACGCGAGCCCGATCAGGAACGAGCGGTGTGCCTCGAAGTCGTCGGTCATGCGGCGCGCCTCGGTACGATCGTACGCCCGGCGACGTCGATGCGCTGGCACGCCTTGCCGTAGCCGAGCGCGTACTTGAGCGTGGGGTACAGCTGCGACGCGACCAGCGCCAGGCCGAGCGAGATCACCGCACGCGGTCCCCACCGCCGCTCGATCTCGTCGCGCAGCTCGTCGGCCTCGCCGCTGCGCGCGAGCACCGCGCGCGCGAACCGCGCGCCGAGCCGTGACGGCTCGGTCATCGCGGCGTCGTTGCCCTCGACGATCTTCGCGGCGGTCACCGCGGGCAGGCCGTCGCGCAGCGCCAGCGCGACGACGAGCTGCGTGCACGGCCCGCAGTCGGCGGCGAGCACGCCCGTCAGCTTGGCGCCGTAGTAGACGTCGAGCGGGACGTCGCGGCGGTGCGCCGAGATGCCCTGCGCGCGCGCGAACCTGAGGAACGCCCCGAGATCGTGGTCGAGCACGTGCCGGAGGTAGCTCGCGTCGTACCCGGTCTGCCGTTCGTAGGCGGCGATGCGCCGCCGGATCAGCCACTTCATCATGCCCTGATGACGAGCTAGCCCTGGCGGCTGTGACATCAGTAGTATCGCGGGCGTGCGGGTGTCCAGCAGGTTCGTGATGCGATGGATCGCGGTGACGATCGCGGCGTCGCTGATCGCCGCGGTCGACGGCGGGTTCCTGCGCGGCTGGACCGCGCTCGTGCCGTCGCGGGTGTGGACCGGCGAGGTGTGGCGGCTCGTCACGTGGCCGCTGATCGAGGGCAGCCCGCTCCAGCTCGTGCTGACGTGCGTCGCGATCTACAAGTTCGGCGGCGAGCTCGCGTACCGCTGGGGTGACCGCCGGCTGCGCCGCTTCATGCTCCAGATCGTGATCGCCGCCGGCGCGGTCACGTGCGTGCTCGTCGCGCTCACCGGCGCGTACTACATCGTGCGGCTCGGCGGCTGGGCGGTGACCGACGCCCTCGTGATCGCGTGGGCGCGCCAGTTCCCGGACGCGCCGCTGCGCCTCTACGAGGTGCTCGTGCTGCGCGGCCGCGACGTCGTCCGCCTCACCGTCGCGGTCGCGATCGTGTTCGCGATCTACTTCGGGCCGATCTACATGGCGCCCGAGCTCGTCGCGTGCACGGCCGCCGCCGGTTACCCGCGCGGCTGGCTGCGCCGGTGACGGCGTCGCAGCAGCGGCGCGAGCAGCGCGAGCCACACCGGGCCGCCCGACGTCGACCGGCAGCCGCAGCCTCCCGGCGACTTCGTGCCGCCGGTGCCCGCGTCGCCGGCGTTGTTGCCGCCACCGCCTCCACCACCGCTGCCGCTGCCGGCATCGGGCGGCGCCACCACGCACGCGTTCGCCTGGCACGTCTCGCCGTTGCCGCACGTGCCGCACGAGCCGCCGCAGCCGTCGTCGCCGCACTGCTTGCCGGTGCAGTCGGCGGTGCAGTCGCAGCCGGTGCCGAGCGCCGGCCGCGACGTGTCCCAGTCGGCGCACGAGGCGGCGGGGCCGATGCCGAGCGAGCCGGTCGTCGGATACGTGACGACGGTGTCGGCGGAGTCGTGGAACACGAAGAAGTAGCGATGGCAGCCGCTGCCGACGCCGGTGACCGCGAGATGATACGCGCCGTTCGTCGTCGAGCCGCGCTGCAGCGCCATCACGCTGCACGTGCCGTCGACGTCGATCATCGCGACCTTCGGGCCCGCCGTGTCGTACCAGTTCGCCCACGCGTCGACGGTCGCCGCCTGCCGCGGATAGTGCGAGCCGCTCGCGATCTTGCCGGCCGAGCCGCTGCCGCCGAAGTCGCCGACCGACGCGCCCGAGCCGGCGCCGTAGCCGACCGCCGGCCCGTTCATCAGGATGTTCCAGCGGTGGCCGTTCGTCGGCGGCCCCTGCGAGTAGCCGCACGCGGTCGACGAGTACGGCTCGAACAGCCACTGGTAGAACGCGCCGTCCGGATCGGTGCCCGACGCGATGATCTCGCCGCGCGCGCCGCCGTTGAACAGGTTGATGCGCGCGTCCCACGTCGTGCACGTCGGGCTGCACGTCTTGGTGCCGCCGACGCACGCGCACGACGCCGCGCCGGTGCACGAGCCCGGATACAGCGCCGCGATGTTCGGCACCAGCGTGCACTCCGAGTCGTGCGCGAAGTAGCCCTGCGCGGCCATCTCGTCGGAGTGGAAGCGCGCGGAGTGGTTCAGCTCCGCCATCTGCGGCACCGGCGGCTGCGGCGTGTAGCACGCGCCCTCGCCGCAGTTGCTCCCGCACGCCTGCATCTCGACCTGCGGATCGCAGCGCGCGCGGTTCGTCCACTCGTGCATCACGCGTTCCTGCCAGTTCGGGAACCCGTTGACCGCCTCGCCGTCGCCGAACGCGGGCGACGCGAGCACGAGAGTGCCGATCACGACGCTGGCCCTCATCGCTCCATCATCGCACTGTTTCGTCGCGTGGAGCGCGAGAAGTTGCGGTCAGCCGCCGGAGCCCCACGGATGCGACGCGATCGTCGCGTCGGCGCGCGCGCGCACGTCGGCGGCGAGCCGGCCCGCCACCGCAGCGGCCAGCGCCTCGGCAAGCTCGATCGCGGTCGCGAACCGGTCCGCGGGCCGCTTGGCGAGGCCCAGCGCGAGCACGCGGTCGACGTCGCGCGGCACGCGGACGAGATCGCTCGGGCACGCCGGGACCCGGTAGACGACGTTGTAGAGGATCGTCGGGACATCGCGGCCGGTGTACGGCGGCTGACCGGTGATCGCGCGATAGCACACGGTCGCGAGCGCGAGCACGTCGGAGCGATGATCCACCGGCTCGCCGCGCGCCTGCTCGGGGGCCATGTACATCGGCGTGCCGACGATCTGGCCCTTGGTCAGCGTGCCGTGATGATCCCCGAGCTGGGAGATGCCGAAATCGAGGATCTTCCACACGCGCGCGCCGCCGCCGACCTCGGCGTGGAACAGGTTCTGCGGCTTGATGTCGCGATGCACGACGCCGGCTTCGCGGGCGACCTCGAGACCGCGCGCGACGTGCTGCGCGAGCTCGACAACCTCGGGCAGGACGAGCCGCTGGCGATCGCGCAGGATCTCGGCGAGGTTGTGGCCGCGCAGCCGTTCCATCGCGAGGTACGGGACCGGATCGTCGGCGCCGCTCACGGCCAGCAGCAGCACGATGTGCGGCGACGTCAGCTGCGCGGCCGCGCGCGCCTCGCGGTAGAACCGCGCGAGCTGGCCGGGGATCGCGAGCGCCGCGGAGGCGAGCAGCTTGACCGCGGCGTTCGCGCCGGTCTCGATCTGCACCGCCTCGTAGACGTCGCCCATCGCGCCGCGTCCGATCACGATGCCGAGGCGGAACGAGCCCACGACCTGATCGCTATAGCGGCCGCGGCCGCCGATCCGGAGCGCGTGCTCGAGCTCCTGGCGAGCCTCGGCCAGCAGCGCCTCGCGCTGCGCGACCGCACGGACGGCGCGGTCGTGATCGCTGACCGCGGTGTCGAGCTGGTTGCGGGTCGCGCGCGCGATCACGTAGATCACCGCATAGACGACCTGCAGCATGACCTGCTGCAGGATCTGCTCGGTCCGGCTCGAGCGGTCGGCGCCGATCAGCCCCACGTCTTGCCACCAGTGGTCGATCGCGCCGGCCGCGAGCACGGCCTGCGAGACCATCGCGAACAGGTACAGGCCGAGGCCGATCCACGTGCTCCGGCCGAGCGTGACGAAGAAGATGCCGAGCCCGACGATCGCGGCCGCCGGCGAGAAGATGCCCCAGTAGATGACGCCGGTGAACACCGCGGCGATGCACACGGCGTAGGCGATCGCGACCCGACCCTCGGTGAACCGATCGACATGCCTCGCGAGCCAGTAGAGATAGCCCGACGCGATCGTCGCGCACGCGATGCCCGCCTCGAGCAGGTGCTTCGCGAACGGGTCGCCGCCGACGAACGGCAACATGGTCGCCGCGACCAGCCCCATCAGGATCACGACCGGCACGAACCGCCGCGTGCGTGCGACCTCCGCGCGCCTCAGCGCGCGCGCGAACGAGGCATCGTCGGCGACCGCGGGGGCCAGCCCGACCGGTGATGGCGACGGCGGCCGGCGCACGGCGCTGGGGTTGCGGCGACCCGGACCGTCGACCACGGTCGCGGCCTCGACGGACTCGTCGGTCGCTGGCCGCTTGGCATCCCCCACGCGCGGATCACGATACCCGACCGCGCGACGGCCGACGATCAGTTGAGGTTCACGCCCACGCCGACCGTCCCGAACGTCGTCGACGGGCCGGTCGCGAGATCGAAGCGCGCGTCGACGGCCAGCGTGCCGACCTTGACGAACGCGTAGCTCGCGCCGAGCGTCACGCCCGGGCGCAGCCGCGCGTTGTCGAAGCCCGGATCGAACGCGAGCAGCAGCGCGGGTCCGGCGCGCAGCCACAGCCGGTTGACCGGCCACCACTGCGCCGCGAGGCCGCCGGCCATGCCCATCGCGCCGCCCATGTCGCTGGTGCCGGCGACGAGCGAGTACGTGCCGACGAGGCCGAGCGTCGGCGACAGCATGCCGCCGATGTACGCGCCGCCCGACGGCAGCGGCGTCGGCGTGGTGTCGAGCCGGCCCATGCCGACGTGCGCGCCGAAGATCGTGCCCCAGTGGAGGTTCACGTCGTTCGGCGGCCCCCAGTGCAGCGCCGCGCCCTGGACCTCGGCGATCGTGCCGGTCGGCTGCACGAACGCCGCGGCGTCGGTGCGCGTCTTCCAGATCTGGCCGGGCGTGAAGCCGTAGCTGACCGTCGGCACCGTCGCGCCGACGCCGACGACGCCGGAAGCTGGCCCCGCGGTCACGTCGACCCCCGCGGCGACGCGATGCGGCGTGATCGCGAGGTTCGCGTCGGGCAGCTCGAACTGCGTGCGCGTGAACGACCACACGTCGATCTCGGCCTGCGGCTGGTTCGCCTGCTGCGCCGGGGTGCCCCAGCGGTCGACGATCTCGGCGCGCGTGCGGCCGCGCCACGCAGCCTGGACGTCGCGGTTCGCGGGTGCACCGGTGTAGCAGGCCGCGAGCGCGAGCAGCGGAAGCGCGATCCTCATCGCCACGATCCTCGAGCAAGCGGCGTGCACCCGGCCAAGTACGCGTGGTCCATGGTGCCATCGTAAACGACCGGCCACAGGCGCACATTGTCTCACGTGCTGCGCAGCGACAGCTGGCGGCGGGTCGCGGTCGTCAGGTACGCGACGAACAGCATCGACGTGCCGACGATGACCTTCTGCGAGACGACCAGGATCATCCGGCCGTGCGCGGTCGCGACGTCCGCGCTCGCGCCGTACGCGACGACCGCGAAGTACGCGGCGACCACCGCGAGGTACGCGGCGCTCGCGACGAGCTGGCCGCGCGGGATGCCGTTGCGCCACGACACGATCGTCATCGCGGCCGCGTAGCCGAGCAGCAGGCCGAACGCGGCGACGACGAACGTGTTGTGGAGGTCGACCGCGAGGTTGACCGGCGTCACCGCGACGGCGACGAACGCCGCGCCGGAGCCGGTGCCGAACAGCTGCGCCGCGACGCCGGCCGGCCGCGCGCGGCCGTGCGCGAACGCGAACGCGCGCCAGGCGCCGGCGAACGCGACGAACGCGACCCCGAGGCTGGCCAGCGCGATCGAGAACAGCACCGCGCCGGTCGTGTTCGCCTGCCCCGTCCACGTCCGCGTCCCGCCGAGCTCGCTCAGGAAGTTCGTGGCGAGGTCGTAGCCGCCGGGAAACACGACCATCGCGATCGCGACGAGCACGATGAACTGGATCGCCGCGTACAGCAGGAGGCCTGCGCGCCACCGCGCGCTCGCGGGAGACATGCTCCCGACCAGGTTAGCGCGGGGGTATGGCGACGCGCTATCCTGGTGGGGATGCCGCGCGAGGTGGGGGACGCTGACACCATGCCGAGCCTGCGTGGGGCCGAGCTCGGCGAGACCATCGTCGAACGCGCGCCGACCGAGAATGCTGCGAACGCCGCGCCCGAGCGCGGCAACCTGATCGGGCGCTTCGTCGTGCTCGAGGTGCTCGGCACCGGCGGCATGGGCGTCGTGTACGCGGCGTACGATCCGCAGCTCGATCGCAAGGTCGCGATCAAGGTGCTGCGCGCGCAGGTCGCCGGCTCCGAGGAGGCGCGCGTGCGCCTGCTGCGCGAGGCGCAGGCGATGGCGCGCATCGATCATCCGAACGTGCTGCGCGTGCACGAGGCGGGCACGCTCGGCGAGCAGATCTTCATCGCGATGGAGTTCGCCGGCGGCGGCACGCTGCGCCAGTGGCTCGCCGAGCAGCCGCGAGACCGCCGCGACATCCTCGCGCTGTTCGCGCATGCCGGCCGCGGCCTCGCCGCCGCGCACGCCGCCGGCCTCGTCCACCGCGACTTCAAGCCCGACAACGTGCTGCTGGTCGGCGACGGCCGCGCCCGCGTCACCGACTTCGGCATCGTCGGCGTCGTCGGCGAGATGCCGGCCGCGCGCCCGTCGGGCGATCTCGACAAGCCGCTGTCGGAGAACACGCCGCTGTCGCGCGACCTGACGCGCACCGGCGCGGTGATGGGCACGCCCGCGTACATGTCTCCCGAGCAGTTCCAGGGCGGCACGGTCGGCCCCGAGGCCGATCAGTTCTCGTTCTGCGTCGCGCTCTACGAGGCGCTGTACCACACGCGCCCGTTCGCGGGCCGGACGTTCCACGAGCTGTGCGCGAGCGTGATCGGTGGCAAGCTCACGCCGATCCCGCGCGAGGCCGACGTGCCGTCGAGGATCCGCCGCGCGCTGCTGCGCGGGCTCGCCACCGATCCGAAGCGCCGGTACCCGTCGATGGACCGGCTGCTCGGCGATCTGCTCCCCGGCGAGGGCGGCAAGCGGCGGGCGATCGTCGCGGCGAGCGCGGCCGGCGTGCTCGCGATCGGCGCGGTCGGCGTGTTCGCGCTGCGCAGCGATCCGAACGTGTGCAGCGGCGGCGACGCGCGGCTCGCGGCGGTGTGGGGCCCGGCGCAGCAGCAGAAGGTGTCCGCGGCGTTTGCCGCCGCGAACCGGCCGGACGCCAAGGACGTGCTCGCGCGCGTCGTGCCGATCGTCGATCGCTGGGGCCAGGGCTGGCAGCAGGCGTACGTCGGCGCGTGCGAGGACACGCGCGTGCGCAAGGTGCAGTCCGAGCACCAGCTCGATCTGCGCATGGACTGTCTCGGCCGCCGGCTCGACGAGACGCGCGCGACGCTCGAGGCGCTCGCCGCGGGCGGCGGCGACGCGGTCGATCACGCGATCGAGGCGGTGCGCGGGCTGCCGTCGGTCGCCGCGTGCGCCGACAGCGATGCGCTCGCGAAGGGCATCGAGCCGCCCGCGACCGCCGAGGCCCGCGTCGCGGTCGCGGCGATCCGCGGCAAGCTCGACCAGGCGCGCGCGCAGCGCAAGCTCGCGCGCTACGCCGATGCGATGAAGCTCGCGACCGGCGCGCTCGAGGACGCGCGCGCGTCGAGGTACGATCCGGTGATCGCCGAGGCCCTGCTCGAGCTCGGCACGCTGAAGGCGAAGGTCGCCGACCTGTCCGCGCCCGACACGCTCGGCGAGGCGATGGTCACCGCGACGAGCGCGGGCCACAGCGACGTCGCGATCCGCGCGGCGGCCGCGCGCATCACCGCGCTGTCGCGCCAGCCGAGCCGGTTCCCGGTCGCCGACGAGATCGGCCGCATCGCCGCGGCGCTCGCCGCGCACGCGTCGCCGTCGGCCGAGACCCGCGTCGAGCTCGAGGACGCCGCCGGACTGCTGCTCCAGAAGGAGGGCAAGCGCGACGACGCGAAGGCCCACTACGAGAAGGCGCTGCAGATCGCGACGACGCAGCTCGGCCCCGACGCGCCGGCGACGCTCGTCACGCTGCAGAGCATGGGCTCGCTCGCGGCCGAGCGCCACAAGTTCGACGAGGCGCGCAAGCTGTTCGAGCAGGTGCTCGCCGCGCAGGAGCGGATCGCCGGCCCGACGCACCCCGACTACGCGACCGCGCTCGAGAACCTCGCGAACGTCGATAGCGAGACCGGCAAGGTCACCGAGACCAAGCAGGCGCGCGAGCGCGCGCTCGCGATCCGGCTCGCCGCGCTCGGACCCGATCACCCCGACGTCGCGAAGTCGTACGACCACCTCGGCGGCTTCTACGAGGAGACCGGCGACCACGCGCAGGCCAAGGCGTACCTCGAGAAGGCGCTCGCCGTGTACCAGAAGGCGTACGGCGAGGAGACCGTCGAGCAGACGACGACGATGCAGAACCTCGGGCTCGTGCTGTCGGGGATGGGCGATCACGACGCCGCGCGCGCGATCCTCGAGCGAGCGCGCGCGCTGCGCGAGAAGGCGTACGGCGACGACGACGTGCGGGTCGCGGTCGTGCTGTCGACGCTCGGCATCGTCGCGAAGGAGCAGCGCCGGTTCGACGACGCGATCGCGCTGTTCCAGCGCGCGCAGAAGCTCGACGAGAAGGCGTTCGGCGCGAACGATCCAGACGCGCTCGATCAGCTCGGCAACATCGCGTCGACGTACACGCTCGCCGGCCGGCTGCCGGAGGCGCGCGAGACCACCTCGACGCTGCTGTCGGAGATGGCCGCGATCTACGGCCCCGACAACCCGCGGATCGGCCTGGGCTACGGCAACTACGGCTTTCTGCAGATGCAGCTCGACGATCCGAAGGGCGCGTTCGCGAGCTTCCAGAAGGCGCAGCAGATCTTCGAGGCGAAGCTCGGCAAGAACCACCCGAACGTCGCGTTCGTGCTGATCGGCGAGTCGCAGGCGCTGATCAAGCTCAAGCGCGAGGCCGAGGCGGTGCCGCTGCTCGAGCGCGCGCTGCAGATCGGCACTGCGGCGCACATCGCGCCCGCACAGCTCGCCGAGACGCACTTCTACTACGCGATGGCGCTCGTCGCGAATCCGGCGAACCGCCAGAAGGCCCGCGCGGAGATGACGGCGGCGATGACCGGCTATCACGGCTGCAAGCATGACAAGGACGCCGCGCTCGCGAAGAAGTGGCTACAGAAGCACTAGAACCAGCCGAGCAACCCGAGCGTGAGGCCGAGGTGCAGCTGGCTCTCGTCGTTGTCGGTCGACACGCTCATGCCGTTGTTCGTGAACTCCGCGTGATGGGTACCCGCCAGCGGCAGGTCGAGCACGGGGCCGGCGACGATGCCGAGGTGCGGCGCCGCCGTGATCACGAACAGCGGCTCGAGGCTGAGCGCCCACTGGCTGTCGGTCGAGCTCGTCGTGCCGCCGCCGCCTGGCCCGCCGCCGCCCTGCGTGTTGGTCGTGCCGACGCGCGTGTACGACAGCCCGCCGCGCGGCCAGAACGCGACGCGCGGCGACAGCGGCATCACGTAGCCGCCGCGCGCGGCGAGGCCGACCGCGTCGAGCTTCGTGCCGTCGCGGCTCGTCGTCGTGCCGTTCTGCGTCGTCGAGCGCGTGCTCGACATCGGCAGCGTCGCGAACAGCGAGCCGCCGATCGTGATGTTCGGCGCGATCACGTAGTCGAGGCCGACGCGCGGGATGTCGTAGAAGTCCTGCGGCGAGCCGGTCCACAGCAGCGACATCGACGTCGTGCTGGTCGTCGTCGAGTCGCCGCCGCCCTGATCCTGCTTGATCCGGCTGTACGACAAGAGCGGCGACAGCCGATCGGCGGACAGGATCACCTGGCCGCTCGCACCGAACGCATCGACCGGCGGCTCGGCCCCCGCCGACATCGACACCAGCAGCACACTACCCAGCACGAGCTTGAACGTCATCGCGACCCCTTTCGGGCGCATCCTATCACTCGCGATGATCCGGAAGCGGGATCGGCCCCAGCGCGGTGTCCTCCTCGCCGATCGGCGGCCGCGGCTCCTTCAGCGTGGCGCCTTCCGCGGCGGGGCGCGCGGCGAGCGCGACGCCGATCGTCGCGGCGAGCGCGGCGGCGGTCGGGTAGCGCTGCTCGGGCGGCTTCGCGAGGCAGCGCGCGAGGATCTCGTCGACCTCGGCCGGCAGGTCGCCGCGCACGCTCGACGCCGGCGCCGGCACGAGGCGGATCTGCGCCTCGATCATGTCGCCGTAGCTGCGCGCGTGGGCGAACGGGTGGCGCGCGGTCACCATCAGGTAGCCGAGGATGCCGAGCGCGTAGAGATCGGTGCGGCCGTCGATCGGGCGCTGCTGCAGCTGCTCGGGCGCGCAGAACTCGACGGCGCCGACGGTCTGGCCGACCGGCGACAGCTGCACGGGCGCGGTGAGCAGCTTCGCGAGCCCGAAGTCGGTGACCTTGACGAAGTCGCGGCCGCCGCGCGTCTCGACGAGCACGCTGTGCGGCCGCAGGTCGCGGTGGACGACGCCGAGCTCGTGCGCCTCGCCGAGCGAGTCGCACAGCGCGGCCATGATGCGCAGCGCGCGCGTCGCGTCGAGCGGGCCGTCGCGGCGCAGCACGTCCTCGAGGCTGGTACCGGTCGGCAGCTCCATCGCGATGTACAGCGAGCCGTCGGCGTCGCGATCGAACTCGTAGGTCGTCACGGTGTGCGGCGAGCGCAGCCGGCACAGCACCTCGCCCTCGCGGCGGAACCGCTCGACGACCTCGCGATCGCGGTACGCATCGACGGGCAGCATCTTGATCGCGAGCTTGCGGCCGAGCCCGAGCTGCTCGGCGCGATACACGATCCCGAGCGAGCCCGACGCGATGCGCTCGCGCAGCACGTAGCGGCCGGCGATCACGCGCTCGAGGTTCGCGTCGCGGATCGGGGCGCCGCACGCGCCGCAGAACCGGGCGACCGCATCGAGTCGCTCGCCGCAGCGATCGCACGAGATCAGCGCCACGCGCTCACCATACGTGATAAGAGCGACGCGTGCACGAAGGCGTCGAGGTCCGCATCCCGGCCGGTGACGGCGCGCCCGAGACTCCGGCCTACGCGATCCTGCCGCCCGGCGCGCGGCGCGGCGTCGTCGTGATCCACGAGATCTTCGGCCGGCGGCCCGAGATCGATCGCGTCGTCGAGCGGTTCGCCGACGCCGGCTACGCGGCCGTCGCGCCGGACCTGATGGATCGCGGCCGGTTTCGCTGCCTCCGCGAGGTGTTCGGCGCGATCCGCAAGGGCACGGCCGACATCGTCGCGGTGCGCCAGGGCAACCACGCGCGCGCGTGGCTGTGCGAGCAGACCGGGCTGCCGGCCGAGCGTGTCGGCCTGATCGGCTTCTGCTTCGGCGGCGGCTACGCGCTGCTCGCCGGCTCCGGCTGGGCCGCGGTGTCGGCGAACTACGGCCCGGTGCCGAAGGCCGAGGCGATGCGCGACCTCGGGCCGGTCATCGCGTGCTACGGCTCGCGTGACTTCGGCATGCGCAAGGAGCCGGAGCGGCTGCGGCAGCGGCTCGCCGAAGTCGGCCACGAGCCGGCCGAGCTCCACATGTTCGACGCCGGCCACTGCTTCCTGACCGACAAGCCGATGAAGCTGTTGACGTTCATGCCCGGCGCGGCGATCGGCGATTACCCCGAGGCGCGCGCCGAAGGCTGGCAGCACATCCTCGGGTTCTTCGACCGCCACCTCGCTGACAGACCCCCGGTGTAGGGTTGGCTCATGGCGATGGAAGCGACCGGCAAGTTACGCGCGATCTTCGAGACCAAGCAGGTTTCGGAGCGCTTCACCAAGCGCGAGTTCGTGCTCGAGCTGGTCGATGGCAAGTACCCGCAGACCGTGCTGTTCCAGCTCACCGGCGATCGCTGCGCGAGCCTCGATCAGTTCTCCGTCGGCGACGAGGTCCGCCTCGAGTTCAACCTGCGCGGCCGCGAGTGGCGCAGCCCGCAGGGCGACGTGAAGTACTTTAACAGCCTGGACGTGTGGCGGATCGAGCCCGCCCGCCAGGCGCAGCGCGCGCGCCGCCCGAGCGGCGGCGACCCGCGCGACGCCGAGGTGCCTCCGCCGCGCGAGGAGCCGCGCCCGGGCGACGTCGACGACCTGCCGTTCTAGCCGCGTTATCATCTCGGGGTGTCCGCCGACCCCGTGCAGGCGCTGCCGGCACGCTACCGCGTGGTCGCCGAGATCGGCACCGGCGGCATGGGCCGCGTGTACCGCGCGCACGACACCGTGCTCGGCCGCGACGTCGCGATCAAGGTGATCGATCGCGGCGATGCGCACGACACGGCCGAGCGCGCCCGGTTCGTGCGCGAGGCGCGCGCGGCCGCGCGGCTGCATCACCCGAACATCGCGGTCGTCCACGACGTCGATCCCGAGGCCGGGTGGCTCGTGATGGAGCTCGTCGAGGGCGAGTCGCTGCGCGCGGTGCTCAAGGGCAGCGGCCCGCTGCCCGCGAAGCTCGCCGCGAAGGTCGCCGCGCAGGTGCTCGGCGCGCTCGACGCCGCGCACGCCGCGGGCGTGATCCACCGCGACATCAAGCCGTCGAACATCATCCTCGCGCCCGACGAGACCGTGAAGCTCGTCGACTTCGGCATCGCGCGGCTCGTCGACGTCGAGCGCAGCGAGACCGGCGATCGCTCGGGCACGCCGGCGTACATGGCGCCGGAGCAGCTGCGCGGCGGCAAGATCGACGCGCGCACCGATCTGTACAGCCTCGGCGCGACGCTGTTCGAGCTCGTCGTCGGCGAGCGGTTCAAGGCGTTCGACGCGTCGGACAAGGCGACGCTCGAGGTGATCGATCGCGCGTGCGCCGGCCAGCGCGGGCTCGCGCACCTGATCGAGCGCTGCCTGCAGCTCGCCCCCGACGCGCGGTTCCCGTCGGCGCGCGATGCCGCGGCCGCGCTCGGCCGCGTCAAGCCGCTGTGGCCCGCGTCCTGGATCGCGCTCGCCGTGCTCGTCGTCGCGATCGGCTCGATCGCCGGCTACGTCGTCGGCCACCGCCACCGCGAGCACGACACGCGGGTCGAGCGCGCGTTCTTGCTCGCGCAGCGCGGCGAGAACGACA
>JBLMXA010000842.1:0-6842 GCA_050257515.1 Acidobacteriota bacterium
GTCGGCGTGACGTACCGGGGCAGCGACGGCGCGACCGCGACCGTGATGGGCGGCAAGCTCGTGTCCGGCGTGTTCGAATCGAACCGCACCGCGACGACGAAGCACCCGGGCGCGGCGACGCTCGTGCTGCCGATCTTCGACGCCGCCGATCCGCTGGTCCTCGATCTCGAGCTCGCCGAGCTCGACTACACGCCGGACGGGCAGGGCGGCCTCGACGCGATCGTGCGCGGCGGCATCCCGATCGACAACGCGCGCGCCGCGGCGACGACCGGCATCGCGCAGATGATCGCGGCCGATCCGGTGCGCCACCTCGTGTTCTCGCGCGAGTTCGACGTCGATCGCGACGGCATCGTCACCGCCGACGAGATCGCGAACAGCTCGGTCGTCGGCGCGTTCCTCGTCGCCGATCTGCACGCGGTGCACATGATCTCGGTCGGCTTCGGCGTCCACCTCGTGCCGTGCGACAGCGGCGAGTGCGCGCGGTCGACCGTCACCGACACGTGTCACGACCGCATCGTCGACGGCGACGAGAGCGACGTCGACTGCGGCGGCAGCTGCGCGCTCAGGTGCCCGGGCGGCGAGGCCTGCCACTCGGTCGCCGACTGCCAGACCGCCGGCTGCGACAGCGGCACGTGCCGCGCGCCGAGCTGCAGCGACGGCATCCGCGACGGCATCGAGAGCGGCCCCGACTGCGGCGACCTCGCCGGCTGCGCGAAGTGCGCGAACGGCCAGCCGTGCGCGGTCAACACCGACTGCGCGAGCAACAACTGCGCCGGCGGTGTCGGCACCGCCGGGATGTGCTCGCCCTGAGCTACGCCTCGTTCTGCTTGTTGTCGACGAGCGTGTACGGCCAGCTGTCGATCGACGGCACGCTCGGAGTGGGCGGCACGGTCTGCGAGCGCGGCCGCGGCCTGTCGACCGCCGGCGCGACGGGCAGCCCCGAGCGCGCGAGCACGAACTCGACCGCGCGCACGCGCTCCTGCATCGACACGCTCTCGAGCGGCAGGTAGGAGATGCGGTGCTGCTCGAGCATCAGCTTGACCATGCCGTCGATGCGGAGCACCGAATCCCACGACACGCCGGCGCGCACGCCGTCGTCGCGCAACAGGTCCTGATGCGGGCGCACGAAGAACACGATGCCCTCGCTCACCCACTCCATGTAGCTCTTGAACCGCTCGCCGTTCATCATCGCGCCGGCGTTGAGCGTGTGCTCGGCGACGTACGCGAGGTTGTCGAACGCGCGGTCCGACACGAACCTGCCGTTGCTCTGCTTCTCGACCGCGACCTGGCGCGCGAACACGCGCTCCTGGTACTCGGCGACGGCGTCCATGTCGGTGCGCAGCGCGTCGAGCGACGTCTCCATCTCGGCGAGCACCGCGCGCGCGACCTCGCTGATCATCGGCAGGCCGTAGCGCCTGCTGACGTAGCGGCACAACGTGGTCTTCCCGGTGGCGTGGCTGCCGACGAAGTAGATCCGCATCGCCCGTGATCTAGACGATCCGTCTGACATACGATGAACGCGTGTCGCGACTGTGGGGGGTCACGCTCGCGTGCCTGTGCGGGTGCAACGCCGTGTTCGGCCTGCAGCAGACCGCTCCCGATCCGGGCGACCAGGATGGCGACGGCATCGCGGACATCGCTGACAACTGCCCGGCCGACGCCAACCCGGCGCAGGCGGACGAGGACGGCGATGGCGTCGGCGACATCTGCGATACCTGCCCGCTCGTCCCCAATGCCGGCGATGGTCAGACCGCCGATGCCGACGGCGATCGCGTTCCCGACGCCTGCGACACCCACGCGCTGTCGAAGGGCAACTGCCTGGTGCTGTTCGACAGCTTCAACGATCCGAGCTCGCTCGCGGCGAACTGGCAGGTCCAGGCCACCGACGCGGGATCGACCGCGGTGGCGGACGGCGGCGACGTGGTGCTCGTGCCATCCGCGACGTCGGCCGCGATCACGCTGCTGGCGAGCGAGGCGAGCGGCGTCCCGGCGAACGCGCTGTACGACGTCGAGGTCGACTCGGGCGACGGCGTTCACGGCACGGGCACCGCGCTCGCCGCGGTGTCGACCACGTCGTCGCCGACCTCGATGGGCTACCGGTGCGAGCTGCTGCACACCAGCTCCGGCGACTACTCGGTGGCCGCGTACATCGCGCCGAGCGCGACGCCGCCGACCGATCCGATCGTCGGCACGCACATCAGGGAGCAGGAGCTGCTGCGGCTGGCCACCAAGAACCAGTACGGCGCACCGCGCCTGTCGTGCCGCGCGGACTTCGCGGGCGCGATCGGCGCCGCCCAGACGCCCAGCACCGTGGCGTCGCTCGCGGCGGGCTCGCCGGGCGTGGTCGCGAGCGGCAGCATCGCGCGGGTCCACGCGATCGCGATCTACAGCTTCGATCCGACGAACCCGGGTTGTCCGACGCCGATCCTGCGCTGACGGTCTCGCTGTCGCGCTGGGCGCAATGCCGGTCACTTCGCTAAATCGCTCGTACTCGTACTCGTACTCGTGCTCGTACTCGATCCGGTGCGCCACCGCACGGCTGGGCGTCGATCACGTAGGAATCGCCGGCTTGCCTCGACGTGGTCGTTGTCAGGGATCGCCTCGATGCTGCAGTCGCCAGGCATGGAAGAGCAATGCTCGAACCGCTGCTCGAACAGCCGAGCACGAGCACGAGCACGAGCACGACCAGCGGACGCGCCGCTAAGTGACGGTATTGGCCTAGGCGAGCAGGCCGGGCAGCGGGCCGCTCGACGCGTCGCCGAACGCCGTGATCGGGTCGCCGAGCGCGTTCGCGATCGCGACGTAGAGATCGCCGTGGCGGCGATAGCCGACGTCGACGAAGCGGCCGGTGCGCACCGCGCCGCCGCCGCCGCCTGCGAGCACGAACGGCATGTCGTCGTGGAGGTGCGTGTTGCCGTCGCAGATCTCGGTGCACAAGAGCACGAGCGAGTTGTCGAGCATCGTGCCGCCGTCCTCGGGGCGCGCCGCGAGCTGCGACAGCAGATACGCGTACTGCTCGACCCACCACTTCACCTGCTTCACGTAGTCGGCGTACTGGTGGTTCGCCGGATCGTGCGACGCGCCGTAGTGCGACGCCTGGTGGCTGCGCATGTCGAAGTTCGCCTCGTACAGCTCGGTGTTCGCGAATCGCGACATGATGAGATCGCTCGTGTGGTGCGCGCACTGGATCACGCCGACGCGCGTCATCCCGCACGCCATCGCCTGCACCATCAGATCGGTCTGCGCCTTCAAGATCTTCGGGAACAGCTCGGGCGCGTAGAGCGTCGTCGAGTCGATGCCGGTCGCGTCGATCGACGGCATCGCGCAGGTGGCCGGCGCGCCGCCGCTGCCGCCGCCGAGCATCTGGATCCGCTGCTCGACCTCGCGCACCGCCTCGAGGTGGAGATCGAGCTTGGACTTCTCGGTGTCGCCGAGCTGGCTCTCGAGCGCCTCGAGCTCGCCGCGCGCGTTGTCGAGGATCGACAGCCGCGCCATCGCGCGCGGATCCGCGCTGCCGCTGCCGCCGCCGCTGCCGGTCGTCGTGCCGCCGCCGCCGAACACGCGCGCGAACGCGGCGACCGGATCGTCCTCGGGCGGCGTCGTGTTGCCGGGCGAGATGTACGAGATGTGCATGTCGCCCGACGCGTTGTTCGCGTTCGCCTGCGCGCCGAGGTAGAGCAGCGGGAACGGATCGCCCGAGCCGATCGTCTGCGCCAGGTGCTGGTCGATCGAGACGCCGTTGCCGTAGTCGGCGGCGGTGAGCAGCTTCTTCGCGCCGCCCGGGTGGCTGCCGCTGTCGGTTCCGCCCATCGACAGGCCCTTGAAGAACACGCACTGCTGCTGGTACGGCTGGAGCGGCGACAGCGAGTCCGACAGCGTGAACGAGGTCTCGCTGCCGCTCGGCGGCCACAGGCTCGGCTCGCCGGCCTGCGACGCGCCGACGATGCCGTCGGGGAAGTAGAACACGATGAAGCGCTTCGCCCGCGCGGGCGACCCGCCGGCGCGCAGCATGCGGGCGAGCGGCCAGCTGATCGCGGCGGCACCGCCGAGCTGGAGCAAGCGTCGGCGCGTGATCACGGGGCCCTCCGCTGCACGAAGTCGGGTGACAGCACGCTCTGCACCATCAGCTCCTTCACGTCGCCGTGCCATTTCTTGTCGACGGCGAGCCGCCCGCAGCGCTCGGCGAGCGTCTCGCGCAGCCCGCGCGAGAACCGCAGGTACTGGCGTACGAAGCACGCCGGACCGGCCTGGCTCGTCGCGATCGCCTGCGCGAGCTCGGGCTCCGACTGAAACTTCGTCGAGGTGCCGACGCCGAGCTGCTCGAGATCCTCGACGTCGCCGCTCGCATCGATCGGCTTGCCGTTCTCCTGATCGCGCCAGCGGCCGACCGGGTCGTAGCTCTCGAGGCCGAACCCGACGCCGTCGATGTACGTGTGGCAATCGTGGCACGCGGGCGCGGTCGAGTGCATCGCGAAGCGCTCGCGCGTCGTCGCGTTCGGATCGACCGCGGGCAGGCCGCCTCCGAACGGCGGCGGCGGCGGCAGCTCCTCGCACAGGAAGTTGCGGCGGACGAGCAGCCCGCGCTGCACCGGCGACGTCTGGTCGGAGTGCGCCGTCGCGGCGAGCAGCGACGCGTGCGCGAGCAGGCCGGCGCGGCGGCCATCGGGGTACGTCACCTGGCCGGTGCCCTGGATGCCGTAGAACGCGGCCGACACCGGATCGAGCACCGTGTAGCTCGCGGTCATCAGCTCGCCGTAGGTGCCGGCGCCGTCGAACACCGCGGCGGCCGCGAAGTGCTCGGTCTCGGCGAGCAGCGCGGTGCGCGTCGCGTCGTCGAAGTCGGGGTAGAGATCGGCGCGCTTGTCGACGGTGAGCACGCCCTTCGCGTTCGCCCACTGCGCGACGAGCTCGCCCACCTGATCGCGCGCGCGCGGATCGGCGAGCAGCTGGCGCGCCCACTTCTCGATCCCGGCGGGCTTGTTCAGCTCGCCGGACTCGGCGGCGGCGAGCAGGTCGTCGCCCGGCGTCGTGCCGAGGAACGTGTACGACAGCGCGGTCGCGATCTCGAACGGCCGCAGCTTGTAGTGGCCGTTGCCGTCGGGCTCGCCGAGCTCGCTGCGGTAGAGGAAGCTCGGCGACATCAGCATCGCCGTCAGCGCGGTCTGCGGGTCCATCGCCGAGTAGCGCGTCGTCTCGTCGGCGGTGAGCGGCCGGCGGAACAGGCGGTGGCCGACGTCGGCGATCGACGCGGGCGCACCGACGAACGCGGCGACCTTCTCGGCGGCGTCGAGGTAGGCGTCGATGTGCGCCGACGACACGAGCGCGGCGTCGGAGTCGGTGTCGAACGGGAACCCCGCGCGCCGCGTCTCGACCGGGAACGCGGCCGCCGGATCGCCGAGCGGCTGCGGGCCGGTGCACGACAGCGCGACCAGCGAGTTCTGGCCGCCGAAGCCATCGGGCGCGCTCTGCGGCGCGCGCGGATCGGCGATCCACGTCTGCTCGTCGAGCACCAGCTTGTAGCTGTGGCTGCCGGCGCCGATCGCGAACGTGCCGACCCACAGGCGCGTCGATGGCGAGTAGGTGAGCGCGAGCCCGCCGGCGGCGATCGTCTGCGGCCAGTTGTTGAAGTCGCCGGCGACGTGCACCGAGTGATACGTCTTGCCCTGCGGATCGTAGACGAACGTCTGCGCGTCGCACGCGGAGGCCTCGCACGCGCCGGCGGTGCAGGTGTCGCGGTACGTGCAGTCGGTCGCGCGCGCGCACGTCATCGCCGGCGCGGCGGAGCCGAACAGGTCGCGGATCGTCGCGCGGTACTCGCGCCGCGTGAGCAGGCGCAGCCGGCGCGGCGTCGTCGGCGCGACGTGATCGCACGACAGCGCCTTCGAGGTCAGGCCGTCGTGGATGAAGTCGGCGAGCTGCGTCGCGCAGTCGCCGGTG
Source organism: Acidobacteriota bacterium (assembly GCA_050257515.1). GTDB lineage: Bacteria > Myxococcota_A > Polyangia > Haliangiales > Haliangiaceae > JABFXX01. Next base: position 5,938 of record JBLMXA010000842.1, read on the forward strand.
CACTGGCCCGGGTTGTTCGCCGGCATGCGCGCGGCGATGATCGACGCGAGCTCGTCGGTGCTCTTCGACGAGTCGCGAAGCGCGGGGCCCAGGCCGCCTTCGCCGGTCTCGCCATGGCAGACCTGGCACTGATCCTGGTACAGCGCCGCGCCCTTGCTGTGGGCGTAGTCGTACGCATCGGAGCCGCCGGAGCACGCGACGACACCGAGCACGAGCAGCGCTCGCCTCATCATGAAGCGGCGCGAGGCTGCAACGGTCATGCCCGTGTAACCACGGGACACGCCGTGGCCGCGCGACCGCGCGCGTTGCGATCGACAACGCGCGCTGGGGCCTCTAGCCCGCGCTGTAGAGCTTGTGCAGATCTTCGAGCATCGCGCCGCCGCGCGCGATCCGGTCCTCGTCGCTCGCCGACGACATCGCGATCGCCGAGATCACGCGGGCGACGCCGTCGGCGTCCGGGCGGCCGTACTTGCCGTCCTTGAGATCGATGTCGTGGACGATCTCGGCGATCGCGCGCAGCCCGGGGTCGCGGAGGCCGAACCGCGCGAGCAGCACCTCGAAGCTGCAGCGATCGCCCTCGTGCGTGAACTCGGCATCGAACATGTCGAACCGCAGCTCGCCGTGCGCTGGCTCGTACGTCTTGCCCGGCACGAACCGGAACTTCGCCTGCGGATCGATGAAGCGCTTGATCAGCCACGCGCACGCGATGCGGTCGACGTGCACGTTCTGGCGGGTCACCCACGTGCGGCCGCGATAGTCGGCGAGCGGGAACGTGTCGGTCTTGCCGGCCGGCTCGTCGCCGAGCTTGCCGGCGAGCTCCCCGAGCAGCCCGGCGACGACCTCGCGGCCCGAGCTCGCGAAGAAGTCGATCGCGGCGATCTCGCCCTCGCGCTTGCGCGCGCGCT
>JBLMXA010000843.1:0-7553 GCA_050257515.1 Acidobacteriota bacterium
GCCGACTCGAAGTCGGCGAGCATCTGCCACTGGTCGGCGGTCAGCGCCGAGACCCACGCGCCGCTCGCATCGACGTAGCCGAGCGAATCGGTCGTCAGGATCACCGAGTTGAAGTAACAGGTCGACACGCCGTCGGTGAGCAGGTCGGCGGTCAGCGTCTGCTGCGTCGCGATCACCGGCTGGTACGGCACGCCGATGCGATCGAGCGAGCTCTTCGCCGCGAGGTACGCGGGCTCGTCGCCCTTCGCCGCGAGCAGCAGCGTCTTCTGCACGATGCTGCGGCCGGTCGACACGAAGGCCGCCGTGTTCGTCCCCGAAATCCCGTCGGGTCCGGACGCCGCGCCGATGCCGCGCAGCATGCCGGCCTTCGTGCGCGCGAGCGGATACGGGCGAGCGACGTTGACGAGCGGCTTGGAAGCAAGCCGGGGCAGCGCCACGGGCCCGGGCGTCGCCTGCTCGTGCACCGACTGGGCCGGCGCATCGCCGCTGTCATCGATGTTGTCACCGCACGCGACCACCAACAAAGACGCCGACAGACCGAACGCGAACGACGAGAGGAGACGCATGAGCGCGGCACCAAAGCACGGCACATGCCACGGGCCGGCGAGCGCCGAAAACAGATGATCGGATTGAGAAGTTATGATTTCGAACTGCGCGCCCTGGGGCTGTCAGTTCCGGACACTAACCGCTCCGTTTTTCGGGGTAGCCGCGACGCGTTAAATTAATAAAATCAGGCATCTTACGTGAATTGATAACCGGAAAAAGTGTGGTGGCGACTACGCCTTCCGTCCTGTGTCATGGTGTCACATCTGGTCGGGTAGCGCCGGGATAGCCCATCTCAATAGCCTCCACCGAGATCAGGAGTATCGACGACGAACCGGATTTCGGCACCGCGTGGCACCGGCCTTGCTGAACGGGCGGGGATGCTCCGGCTCGCAGGTGTCCTGACGCTCGCGCTGACCTTCGGTCACGCGCCGGGCGCCCGCGCCGACGCGAACGCGAGCGATGCGGATCGCGCGCTGGCCGAGGGCAGGTTCAAGGATGCGCTCGCGCTGTATGGCCAGACCGTCGCGACCTCGCCGCACGATCGCCACGCGCTTCGCGAGGCGGGGCGCGCGGCTCACGCGCTGCAGCAGTTCGCGGTCGCCGTCGACTTTCTCGAGCGCGCCGACGCGCTGGCGACCGCCCCGGATCCCGAGCTCCATTACCTGCTCGGCGAGGCGTACTGGACGCTCGGCGAGACCGAGCTCGCCACGGCCGTGCAGCGCAAGGCGCTCGCCGAGCTCGGCAACGCGCCGACCGGTCGCATGGAGCGGCTGTGGGTCGCGAAGATCGACGCGCGCTTCGGCGACCGCAAGAGCGCCGACGCGATCTACGACACGCTCGCGCGCGAGAACCCCGGCGACAGCGAGGCCGTGTTCGCGCAGACCGAGATGCACGCGGCCGCCCACGAGTGGGAGGCCGCGGATCACGTGATCCGCCGCTATCTCGCGCGCGACCCGCAGAACGCGCGCGGTCGCGCGCTGCTCGCGTGGACCGAGGAGGCACGCGGCACGATCGCCAGCGAGGTCGCGACGCGCGCGTCGCTCGCGAACAGCCGCCACGCCGACAAGGATTCGGTGCGCGACTACGGCCGCGCGCTCGAGCGCTCCGGCGACTGGTCGGGCGCGCGGGACGCGTACGCGCGCGCGCTCGAGCTGCCGGGCGGCACCGCCGATCACGAGCTCGCGGCCGCGTTCGAGCGCGTCGACGGCAAGACGTCGATCGAGGTCGGCGCCGGCGGCGTCGGCCGCACCGATCCGATGGCGAGCTCGCTCGGCGCGTACACCGGGATCGCGGTGCCGTTCGGGCCCGCGAACCACATCACGCTGCACGCGTGGGACGATCGCACGACGGCCGGCAACCGCAGCGCGTCGGCGGGCGAGGTGCTCGCGGCGATGACCGTGCGCGGCCGCGACGACGAGGCGATGCTCGGCGTCAAGGCCGGCATGCTGTCGCCCGCGGGCGGCATGGCGACGCGGCCCACCGCGGGCGCGGTCGCGTCGGCGAGCACCGGCCTGCTCCTCGGCCACGTCAAGCTCGCGATCGACGGCGAGCTGCACTCGGTGTGGCACGAGACGCCGGTCGTCGAGCTGTACGGCGGCAACCTCGACGCGATCACCGCGCACGTCTACGGCGTCGCGCTCGACAACCGGCTCGTCATCGACACCGGCGCGCAGGCGCGCATCCTGCGGCTCGCTGCGGCGGACAGCAGCGGCACCGACGTGTCCGCGCGCCAGGGCCTCGCGTGGGGCGGCGCCGATTACGTGATCTGGCGCGACTTCGCGCACGAGGCGGCCGGCCAGCTCCTCGACGACAGCATGCTCCACGCGACGTACGCGGCCGACTCGGTCGTCGCGAGCTACCGCCACTACGAGCTGGTCGATCACTCCGACGACATGTTCAACTCGCTCCTCGCGATCGCGCCTCGCGCGTCGATCGACGAGGTGTCGGCGACCGCGCGCAAGGTGCTCGCGCACGGCCGCATCGCCGCGGAGGCTCGCGGCGGCCTCGGGCACGACTGGATTCGCGAGCTCGCGATCGCGCACGGCGGCGCGTCGCTGTGGCTCGCGCCGACTCGCAGCTCTCGACTCGCGCTGTCGTTCGACATCGCGAAGGAGAGCGTCGGCACGTTCGTGGGCGTTCGCCGTACGGGATGGGTGACCTATCATGTCGACCTCTGATCGAAAGGACCTGGTTCGTCGCGCGGCGAGCGCCGGTGCGCTCGCCGCGGTGATCGCGCTCGTCGTGTCGCCCGGTGACCCGGCGATGATCGGCACGGTGGTGCACCCCGCGTGGCTCGTCGCGCTCGTGCTCGCCGCCCGCTACGGCGTGCGCGGCCTCGTCGCGGTGCCCGCGGTGATCGCCGGCGTCAGCCTTGCCGAGCTGCTCGCGGGCCACGTCGATCTCGCGATGCTCGGCCGCCTCGAGCATCCCGACGGCCTCGGCACGCTGATGGCGATCGCGGCGATCGCGTGGGTCGGCGGTCTCCACGAGGCGCGCAAGGCGCTGCTCGAGGCGCGGCTGCGCGACGCGGATCGCCGCGCGACGCAGGCCGAGGACGATGCCTCCGAGCTCGCCGAGGCCGCGCTCGTGCTGCGCGACCGCGGCGATCGCGCGCTGACCTCGCTGACGTTCCTCGCGGACATCGCGATCGAGATCGACTCGCAGAACCCGGCGCGCGCCGGCCAGGCCGCGCTCGATCTCGCGGTCGCCCGCACCGGCGCGCGCGGCGGCGTCGTCCAGCTCGTCGACGGTGCGCGGCTGCGCACGCTCGTCGCGCGCGGCGCGTGGAGCCACGACCAGGTCGCGGCGCCGTCGCTGTTCCGCGATCGCGTCGCGCTCGCGGCGGTCGAGCGCAGGACCTCGGTCGCCGCGCACGAGGTCCGCGACGTCCGCGTCGAGGACAGCGATCTCGCCGCGCCGCTCGTCGGCGAGGACGGCACCGTGCACGGCGTGCTCGCGCTGCGCGGCCTCGCGTATCCCGCGGTGATGGCGACCGCGCGCGAGGATCTCGCGGCCATCGCCCGGTGGGCGGCTCGTTCGCTCGCGCGCTCTTACCGCGATGCCGGTCCGGCCGCACAGGCCGAGCGAAGGTCGGCCCGTGCGCTCGTCTGAACGCCGCGCGTGGACGACCGCGGCCTCGCTGACCGTGGCGAGCGCCGCGATCTGGCTCGGCTGGGCGAGCGATCAGGGCAGCGTCGCGCTCGCGCTCGCGCTCGTCGCGATCACCGCGGTGTCGGCCGTGCTGATGGCGGTGATCGCGCCGCGCGAACGGCGCGTGCTGGCCGCCGCGCTCGTCGCCGTGCTGCCGGTCGTCGGCGCGCTCGCGGCAGCGGGGGCGAGCGGCGCGCGCGGCCGCGGCCCCGCCGACGATCGGCTCCCCGCCCCCGGCGAGCAGCCCCAGCGGGTCGATGGCGGCCAGCTCGCGCGCAAGCTGACGCGCGCGCTGCCGACGTGCGACGCGCTGGTGTCGACCGACATCGACCTGCGTCGCGCGACGATCGCGCGCCTCGCGAACCGCGCGACCGCCGAGGACCTCCAGGTGCTGCGGTGGGCGCGCACCCGCCAGGATCCCGACCTCGCGGTCGAGATCGCGCTCGCACTCGAGGACATCGATCAGCGCTTCGAGCGCGAGCTGCGCGGCGCGCGCCAGGCCGCCGGCGACAAGCCGTCGTTCGCGACGCACGTCGCCGTGTTCGAGAAGATCTCGCGCGCGCTGCTCGCCGGCATCATCGACGCCGCGCTGGTGCCGAAGCTCGCGTCGGAGGCGCGCATCGCCTACGACGCCGCGCTCGCGCTGTCGCCCGAGCGCGCCCGCGAGCTGCTCGCGACGCGCGCGCGCCTCGAGCTGGCCGTGCGCCGGCCCGAGCTCGTGATGGCGCTGCTCGAGGAAGCGGTCGAGCGCGACCCGCGCGGCGAGCTCGGCGCGCTCTACATCGAGGCCGCGTACGCGGTTCGCGCGTTCGAGGTGATCTCCAAGCTCGAACAGCGGATCGCCCGTGCGGCATGACGCCGACGTCAGCCTCGTGCTCGAGGGCACGTACCCGTACGTGCCCGGCGGCGTGTCGTCGTGGGTGCACGATCTCGTCCGCGGGCTGCCCGAGCACACGTTCGCGCTCGATCACCTCGGCCCGCAGCGCGGTGCGTACGGCAAGCCGCGCTACGAGCTGCCGGCGAACATCACCGGGTTCGCCGAGCGCTACCTGCACGACGGCGAGGTGCCGCGCGATCTCGAGCGCCGCATCCGCAAGGTGCGGCACGCGCCGCCTCGCACGTCCGCGATGCTCGAGGGCATCCGCCGGCTGCACCTCGACGACACGATCGACGACGCGCTGATCACCGATCTCGCGACGCCCGATCTCACGGTCGAGGAGCTGCTGCACGGCGACGAGGCGTTCGACGTGATCGCCGAGGTCTATCGCGTGCACGGCGGCGGCGCGCCGTTCGTCGACTTCTTCTGGCACTTCCGCTCCGCGCACGTGCCGCTCGTGCGGCTGCTCGCCGGCGACGTGCCCGCCGCGCGCGTCTACCACTCGGTGTCGACCGGCTACGCCGGCGTGGTCGCCGCGGTCGCGAGCAAGCGCAGCGGCCGGCCGATGCTGCTGACCGAGCACGGTATCTACGCGCGCGAGCGCGACATGGAGCTGTCGCGCGCGACGTGGATCAAGGAGCCCGAGCACGATCCGCGGATGCCGGTCGAGGCGACGTCGCCGCTGCGGCGGTTCTGGTCGCGGTTCTTCCGCCGGATGTCGCAGGTCTCGTACCACCAGGCCGCGCGCATCATCACGCTGTCGGAGGCCAACCGGAACAAGCAGCTCGCCGACGGCGCCGACGTCGCGCGCACCGCGATCGTCGCGAACGGCGTCGACGTCGGCCACCTCGTCGAGCAGATCGGCGCGCCGATCGCCCGCGGGCCCGGCGAGCCGCTCCGCGTCGGCTTCGTCGGCCGCGTCGTCCCGATCAAGGACGTGATCTCGTTCGTCAAGGCGTGCGACATCGCGCTGCGCGACGTCAGGCTCGACATCCGCATCATCGGGCCCGACGACGAGGACGCCGCGTACGCCGCGCGCTGCAAGGAGCTCGTCGGCTCGCTCGGCCGCGAGCAGGAGATCCAGTTCGTCGGCCCCAAGCGGCTCGGCGAGATCTACGGCCAGGTCGACGTCGTCGTGCTGACCTCGTTCTCCGAGGGCCAGCCGCTCGTCATCCTCGAGGCGCACGCCGCCGGCGTGCCGTGCATCGCGACCGACGTCGGCGCGTGCCGCGAGCTGCTCGAGGGCCGCGAGCCCGCGGACCGCCGGCTCGGGCCGAGCGGCTTCGTCACGCAGGTCGGCGCCCCCGACCAGACCGCCGCCGCGATCGTGCGGCTCGCGCGCGATCACGAGCTGCGCCGCCGCATGGGCGCCGCCGGCCGCGCGCGCGTGCAGGCGTCGTACACGAAGGCGCAGATGCTCGACGCCTACCGCGGGCTCTACCGCGAGCTCGGGAGGGCGTGACGTGGCGGGCATCGGCTGGAAGCTCGAGAAGATGCTCGATGCCGACACGCTGGCGTCGACGCTGCAGGCGTACCTGACCGGCGTCGCGGTGACGTGCGCGCCGTGGCTGCTGACCACCGCGGTGCTCGTCACGCTGCGCACGCTCGCGCGCGGCCACGGCGACACCGGGTTCGGCGAGGTCGAGCTGCTGATCACGATGGCGTACGCGGTGACGCTCGTGCTGTCGGCGCCGGTGCACGTCGTGATCTCGCGGTTCGCCGCCGACCGCCTGTACGAGAAGAAGCTCGAGCTCGTCGCGCGGCCGCTGCGCACGACGCTCGCGGCGACGCTGCTCGCGTTCCTCGCGATCGGCGGCGTGATCGGCGCGGTGTTCGCGCCGTCGCTCGCGCTCGCGGTGCCGGCCGCGCTGCTCACCGCGATCATCGCCGCGCAGTGGCTGCTGCTCGCCGTCGGCGGCGGCATGAGCTCGCCGTCGGGCGTGCTGTCGGCGTTCGCGATCGGCTCGGTCGTCAGCGTGCTCGCCGCGGCCGGGCTCGAGCACGCCGCCGGGCTCGGCGCGCGCGGCTACCTGTTCGGCTTCACGTTCGGCCAGGCGGTCGCGCTCGCCGGCATGCTCGTGCGCATCCTCGGCGACCTGCCGGGCGAGGAGGCGGCGACCGCGCCGGGCGCGCTGCGCGAGGCGTTCCGCGACTACCGCGTGCTCGCGGTGTCGGCGCTGCTCGTCCAGCTCGCGGTGTGGATCGACAAGATCTGCACGTGGCTCGTGCGCGACGCGGCGTTGGCGACGGCGCTCGCGAGCGCGAGCGCGCTCGCGTGGTTCGCGGTGATCCCGGCGTTCACGTGGATCTACCTGCAGGTCGAGACCTCGTTCTATCGCGTGTTCCGCCGCTACTACGGCGGCATCGAGGGCGGCGCGCCGCTCGCCGAGCTCGAGGAGGGCGCGGCGCAGGTGCGCACGGAGGCGGCGCGGCTGATGCGCGGCGCGGCGATCATCCAGCTGTGCGCGCTCGTGCTCGCCGCGCTCGCGGCACCCTACGTCGTCGGCGGGCTCGGGCTGCCGCCCGGCGCGGTCTCGCTCGTGCGGCTGGGCCTGGTCGCCGCGTCGTTCCAGATCCTCGGCCTGCTCGGCCTGTTGCTCCTCTACTACCTCGACCTGCGGCGCGAGGCGCTCGCCGCCGCGATCGTCCAGGTCTCCTCGATCGCGATCGCGACGTTGATCGCGCTCGGCGCCGGCGCGTCGCCCGCGCTCGGAGCCGCGCTCGGCTCGATCCCGCCGGCGCTGCTCGCGCTGGGGTTCGTGGCCCGCGCGGTGAGGCACCTCGTCCCCGACACGTTCCAGTCGCAGCCGTACCGGCGCTGATGCCGGCCGGCGATTTCGCGCACGCGCTGCGCGGACGCCCCCTCCCGCGCAGGAGCTGCACGTTGCGCGCGTGGCCCGCCGGCTGCAACCTGGATCATCATGCCCGCGATGCTGGTGACGTGCCCCGAGAGCGCCCACCTCGAGGAGATCGAGGTCGA
>JBLMXA010000844.1:0-2852 GCA_050257515.1 Acidobacteriota bacterium
CGCTCGAGCTCGTAGATCTTCGACTCGCTGTGGATGTCGATGCGCCAGCCGGTGAGCTGCGACGCGAGCCGGACATTCTGGCCCTACTTGCCGATCGCGAGCGAGAGCTTGTCGTCGGGGACGATCAGCTCCATGCGATGGCCCTCGGCGTCGATGATCACGCGCTTGACCTCGGCGGGCGCGATCGCGTTGCACACGAAGCGCGCGGGATCGTCGTCGTACGGAACGATGTCGATCTTCTCGCCGCGCAGCTCCTGGACGACCGCCTGGACGCGGCTGCCCTTCATGCCGACGCACGCGCCGACCGGGTCGACGTCGCGGTCGCGCGAGGACACCGCGATCTTCGCGCGGGCGCCGGGCTCGCGCGCCGAGCTCTCGATGCGCACGATCTTCTCGTAGATCTCCGGCACCTCCTGCTCGAACAGCTTCTCGAGCAGGCCCTTGTGCGTGCGCGACAGGATGATCTGCGGACCGCGCGCGTTGCGGTCGATGTCGAGGCAGTACGCCTTGATCGTGTCGCCGACGCGATAGCTCTCGCGCGGCACCTGCTCGCGCATCGGCAGCACCGCCTCGGCCTTGCCGACGTCGACGATCAGCGCGCCGCGCTCGAAGCGCCGCACGATGCCGCTGATGATCTCGCCCTTGCGGTCCTTGAACTCGTTGTAGACGTTGTCGCGCTCGGCCTCGCGGACGCGCTGGTAGATCACCTGCTTCGCGGTCTGCGCGGCGATGCGCCCGAACTTCTTGCTCGCGTTCTTGAGGTCGATGAGCGTGCCGAACTTCTCGTCCTGCTCGCGCGCGCGGTCCTCGTCCTCGGCGCGGTAGAACACCTGGAACAGCAGCTCGTCCCCGAGCTCGGCCTCGAGGCCGGCGGTGTGGGCCTGAGCGACCGTGATCTCGCGGCCCTCGATCGCGTCGTCCTCCTCGACGACGTTGACGATGAGGAACAGATCGACCGAGCCCGTCTCGGGGTTGAACTTCGCTTCCATCTCGCGGTTCATCCCGAACGTGCGCTTGGCGGCGGTGAGGATCGCCTGCTCGAGCGCGCTGATCAGCACGCTCTTGTCGATGTTCTTGTCCCGACCGACCTGCTCGAGAACCATGTCCAGCTTGGCTTCCATGACCGTTTTCCTCAGTGCTTGTGCTTCTGCTTGTGCTGCTTCTTGTCTTTGGATCCGGCGGATCCGGGCTTGCGCATGACGGCATCCCAGTCAGGCACGAGCTTGGCGTGATCGATGTCAGCGATCGGCAGCGCGAACGTGTGACCGTCGCACTCGATCGAAACGCGGTCGGTGGTGGTGTCCACGCCGCGCAGGACTCCCTTGAAGTTGCGCCGCTCGCCCGCCTCGAGCTGGAGCGGCACGGCGAGCGAGATCTTCGCCTCGCTGCCGGTGAAGTACGCGAAGTGCGCCGGCGTGCGCAGCGGCCGGTCGATGCCGGGCGAGCTGACCTCGAGCGAGTACGCCTGCGGGATCGGATCCTCGACGTCGAGCACGGCGGATAGCTCGCGCGACATCGCCTCGCAGGCCGCGAGGTCGATCGGCTCGGGGTTGGTCCCCAGCGGATGATCGATCTGGACGCGCAGCACCCACCCGATCTGCTCGAGCACGAAGCGCAGGTCGACCAGCTCGAACCCCGCCCCCTGGAGGACGGGCTCGACGATGCCGATGAGCTTGGCGTGAAGTGGGTTTCTGGACATTGGACGAAAAAAAAGGTGGCCGAAGGGCCACCTCTACCGCGGAGCGATATGAAGCTGCCGGATGGGTACCATCGGGCAGTTTCGAGAGCAAGAGGGATCGAAGAGGTGCTACGACGTGCGTATGTCGTGGGAATTGCGCGTCGCAGCCGTCCAGATGCGATCGGGCGGAGATCTCGCGGAGAACCTGAGGGTTTGCCGGGAGCTAGCGGCCCGCGCGGTCGCCGAGGGCGCGCAGCTCGTCGTGCTGCCCGAGTGCTTCGCGCTGGTCGGCCGCGGCGAGGGCGACAAGCTCGCGATCGCCGAGTCGCTCGCGGACGCGGGCGGCGGCCCGATCGGCGGAATGCTGAGAGAGCTCGCGACGAAGCACGGCGCGTGGATCGTCGGCGGCGGCCTGCCCGAGCGCGTGCCGGGAGAGGACCGCCGCACCTACAACACCGCCGCGGTGATCGCGCCGAGCGGCGCGCTGGTGGCGGCGTACCGCAAGATCCACCTGTTCGACGTCAATATTCCGGACGATGGAACGCCATCGGCGGGAAGGCCCGGCGGCGCGGTGCTGCGCGAGTCGGACGCGACGGCGCCGGGCAGCGACCGGGTCGTCGTCGACATCGAGGGCGCGAAGGTCGGCGTGACGATCTGCTACGACGTCCGGTTTCCCGAGCTGTACCGCGAGCTCGTGCTCGACCGCGGCGCCGAGGTGCTCCTCGTGCCGGCGGCGTTCACCGCGCACACCGGCGCCGCCCACTGGCACGTGCTGCTGCGCGCACGGGCGATCGAAGATCAGGCGTGGGTCGTCGCGGCCGCGCAGTGGGGCCGCCACAACGACAAGCGCGAGAGCTACGGCCACACGCTCGTCGTCGACCCGTGGGGGACGATCGTCGGCGAGCGCGCCGACGGCGACGGCGTCGTCGTCGCCACGCTCGACGGTCGAGAGGTCGCCAAGCGCCGCGCGCAGATGCCGTGCGCGCGGCACGCGGTGCTCTGGAACCAGGACTAGCCGCCAAGGCGCCATGCACGCCAAGACAGACGCCAAGGGGATCTTCCAAAAAAAGTTCGGCTTGCCCCGTACCCAGCCTGCCCGTGTCCCGGCTGGCCGTAGCCGGCGGGCTGGCCGCCCCCCTGCTCGTAGCCGCTGTACGGGTAGCCGGCCTGCTCG
>JBLMXA010000845.1:0-2786 GCA_050257515.1 Acidobacteriota bacterium
ACCCCGAGTGGATCCGCGCGCAGCTGCCGAGCAAGCCCGAGTACTTCGAGCTGCGCGCGATGGTCAAGGAGCTCCAGCTCCACACCGTCTGCGAGAGCGCCAGCTGCCCGAACATCGGCGAATGCTGGACGCGCCGCGCGCTGACGATCATGATCCTCGGCGACATCTGCACCCGCTCGTGCCGGTTCTGCGACGTCACCACGGGTCGGCCGCTGCCGCCGGATCCCGACGAGCCGCGCCGCGTCGCCGAGATGCTGGCGCGTCTCTCGCTCGAGCACACGGTGATCACGTGCGTCGACCGCGACGACCTGCGCGACTTCGGCGCGGCGCACTGGGCCGAGACGATCCGCCGGGTCAAGCAGGCGTGCCCGCAGATGACGCTCGAGATCCTCGCCGGCGACTTCAAGGGCAAGACCGATCTCGTCGACGTCGTGCTCGAGGCCGATCCCGACGTGTTCGCGCACAACCTCGAGACCGTGCCGCGGCTGTCGCGCCAGGTGCGCGTGCAGGCGAGCTATCCGCGCAGCTATCGCATCCTCGAGCACGCGCGCAAGCGCGGCGCGGTGACGAAGACCGGCCTCATGCTCGGCCTCGGCGAGACGATCGCGGAGGTCCAGGAGGTGCTGCGCGAGCTCGCGCAGCTCGGTGTCGAGATCGTGACGCTCGGCCAGTACCTGTCACCGTCCAAGCAGCACCTGCCGATCGAGCGCTACGTCCACCCGAGCGAGTTCGCCGAGCTCGAGCAGTACGCGCGCGAGGCGGGCATCGTCCACGTCGTCGCCGGTCCGCTCGTGCGCTCGAGCTACCACGCCGACGGCCAGGCCGCGCTCGTCAGGGATCTGCGCAGGAGCGCAGCTCGCTAACGCGCCTTCGGCGCGCAGCTATCGATCACCTGGCCGCCACGAGGTCGTACGCTAGCTTCACGATCAGCGCGCTCGACACGACGAGCACCATGATGCGGACGATGCGCGCGCCACCCTTGAGCGCGAGGTGCGTGCCGGTGATGCCGCCGGCGAGCTGGCCGACCGCCATCGGCAGCGCGACGGCCCACTCGACCGTGCCGGCGTGCGCGAACGTCACCACCGCGGCGAGGTTCGACGCGAGGTTGACGACCTTCGCGTCGGCGCTCGCGTGGACGAGGCTGCGCCCGCACAGCGCGACGAACCCGACGATCAGGAACGTCCCGGTGCCGGGCCCGAAGAAGCCGTCGTAGGCGCCGATCACGAGCGCGAGCAGCGCGGCGACCCACCACCGCGGCGCCGGCGCGTCGGCGTCGCGCGTCGGTTTCTTGATCACGAGCAGCACCGCGGCGCCGATCAGCATCGCGATGACCACCGGCTCGAGCGTCTTGTTCGGCACGAGCAGCTGCAGCCGCGCGCCGGCGAACGAGCCGGCGAGCGCGAGCGGGAACGCGAACAGCGCCTGCTTGCGATCGATGCGGTCGGCGCGCCAGAACGCGATCGTCGCGGCGAGCGCGCCCCACATGCTCTGGCCCTTGTTCGTGCCGAGCGCGAGGTGGCCGGGGAGGCCGGCGAGGCGCAGCGCGGGCACCGTGATGAGGCCGCCGCCGCCGGCGATCGCGTCGACCGTGCCGGCAAAGGCCGCGGTGATCGCGAGCAGCAGCGTGGTCGTCACCGACACGTTCGCATCCTACAATGGCGGTGATGGAAGTCACCGTCGTCGGCGCGGGCGTGATCGGCCTGTCGACCGCGCTCGCGCTCGAGGAGCGCGGCCACCGCGTCCGCATCGTCACCGCGCACACCGGCGATGCCACCACGTCGGCGGTCGCCGGCGCGGTGTGGTTCCCGTATCGCGCCGGTCCTCCGGGCAAGGTCGCCGCGTGGGCGGCGCGCACCCGCGCGTGGCTCGAGCAGGTCGCGGTCGCGGCGCCCGAGGCCGGCGTCGACGTGCTGACCGGCTACGAGATCACGCCCGACGACACCTACCCGTGGTGGGCCGAGGGCATCGAGGTCCGCCGCGCGCCCGCGCCGGTCACCGGCGGACCGCTGGCGTGGACGTTCACCGCGCCGCGCGCGCAGCCGTCGCTGTTCCTGCCCTACCTGACACGGCGCCTGCGCGCGACGATCGAGACGCGGATGGTGACCGACCTCGCGCACGAGCCGGGCGACGTCGTCGTCAACTGCACGGGGCTCGCGTCGCGCGAGCTCGCGCGCGACGAGCTGATCTATCCGCTGTTCGGCCAGATCGCGATCGCGGACGTCGGCGGCGCGGACGTCAAGATCACGATCACCGACGATCGCGATCCCGACGCGATCTTCTACATCATCCCGCGCCGCGGCGAGCTCGTGCTCGGCGGCTGCTCGCGCCCCTACCCGCCCGGCGCGCCGCCGGTGCTCGATCGGAACCTCACCGCGCGCGTGCTCGCGCAGGCCGAGGCGCTCGGTCTCGCGGTCGGCCCGGTGCGCCTCGAGCGCGCCGGGCTGCGCCCGTACCGGCTCGAGGTCCGCCTCGAGCGCGACGCCAGGCACCCGCGCGTGATCCACAACTACGGCCACGGCGGCGCCGGCTTCACGCTGTGCCGCGGCTGCGCCGAGGATGTTGCGGCCCTGCTCGGCTAACCGTCACCGTCACCGTCACCCGTCACCGTCACCGTCACCGTCACCGTCACCGTCACCGTCACCGTCACCGTCACCCGTCCCCGTCACCGTCACCGTCACCGTCACCGTCACCGTCACCCGTCCCCGTCACCGTCACCGTCACCGTCACCGTCACCGTCACCGTCACCGTCACCGTCACCGCCACCGCCACCGCCACCGTCACCGCCA
>JBLMXA010000846.1:0-2508 GCA_050257515.1 Acidobacteriota bacterium
GCGGCTCGTCGGCGAGCTCGTGCAGCGGCTGCTCGGCGACACCCTCGCCGCGGCGCAGGAACACGCTGCCGACCTCGAACAGGCACACGTCGGCGCGCCCGTAGCTCGTGTTGCGCGCGACCGCCGCGATCAGGTTCGGCAGCAGCGACGTGCGCATCACCGCCTGCTCCGCGCTCATCGGGTTGCGGACCGCGATCGGCTGGGCGCGGCGATCGGTCGGCGGCAAGCCGAGCGCCTGGCAGCGCTCGACCGACTGGAACCCGTACGTGATCGCCTCCGCCGCGCCGGCGGCGGCGAGCGCGCGGCGCACCAGATCGGCGCGATCCGGCAGGCGATCGATCCGCGCGGCGCGCAACGCCGGCAGCGTCGACTGCACCTGCTCGTAGCCGGTGATGCGCAGGATCTCCTCGATCACGTCGACCTCGCGCGTGACGTCGGCGCGCGGCGACGGCGGCGTCGCCGCGAGCTCGTGGCTCGACACCAGCTCGACCGCGAACCCGAGCCGCTCGAGCGCGTCGCTGCACGCGGTCTCGGTGAGCGGCACGCCGGTGACCGCCTGCACGCGCGGCAACCGCACGCGGATCGGCTTCGCGGGGCGGCGGCCGGGATACACGTCGCGCGGCGCGCCGGCGACGAACGGCCGGTCGCCCTGCTCGCTGCCGATCCGGCACATCACCCGCGCGGCGCGCCGCCAGGCGAAGCCCGCGAGCTCGGGATCGACGCCGCGCTCGAACCGCTGCGACGCCTCGGAGTGCAGCGCGAGCCGGCGCGCGGTGCGGCGGACGAGCAGCGGCCGGAAGCTCGCGCTCTCGAGCATCACGCGCGTCGTCGCGTCCGACACCTCGCTGTCGAGCCCGCCCATCACGCCGGCGAGCGCGACGCCGCGGCCCGCGTCGCGGATCATCAGATCACCGGGCACGAGCGTGCGCTCGACGCCGTCGAGCGTCGTGAACTTCTCGCCATCGCCAGCCGGCGACACGCCGATCTCGCGCGCGAGCTTGTCGGCATCGAACGCGTGCAGCGGCTGGCCGAGCTCGAACATCACGTAGTTGGTGACGTCGACGAGGTTCGAGATCGGCCGCACGCCGACCGCGCGCAGCCGCTGCGCGAACCTCCGCGGGCTGCCCCGCACGCGCAGCCCGGCGATGATGCCGCCGACGTAGCGCGGGCACGCCTCGCCGCTCGCGATCTCGATCGCGACCTCGGGCGCGCCGTCCGCAGCTTCGAGCTCGGCGTCGGGCGGCACGAGCTTGCCGCCGAGCACCGCGACGAGCTCGCGCGCGACGCCGAGGTGGCCGAGCAGATCGCCGCGGTTCGCCGGCGCGTTGACCTCGAGCAGCCAGTCGTCGAGCCCGAGCGCCTTCTGCGCGGGCGCGCCGAGCGGCGTGCGATCGGTGTCGTCGAGCACGACGATGCCGGCGTGATCCTCGGAGAGGCCGAGCTCGTCCTCGGCGCACAGCATGCCGGGCGACACGATGCCCTTGACCGGCTTCGCGGCGAGCTCGAGGCGGTTGCCGTCTTTTCCGGGGAGCTGCGCGCCGATCTGCGCCCACAGCACCTTGCGGCCGGGCGCGGGCACGTTCGGCGCGCCGCACACGACCTGCGTCGCGGTGCCGCCGCGCTCGGTGATCACGTCGACGAGCGTGAGCTTGTCGGCCTGCGGGTGCGGCTTTCTGCCGACGACCTCGGCGACGACGACGCCGGAGAACCCGGCGCCGAGATGGCTCGTGCCCTCGATCTCGATGCCGCCGCGCGTGAGTGCGCTCGCGCCGTCCTCGACGGTCGGCACGCGATCGAGGTCGCACATCTCGAGCAGCCAGCTCCACAGCACTTTCATCGCATTGCCTCGGCTAGAACTGCTCCAGGAACCGGATGTCGCCCTCGTAGTAGAACTTGATGTCGTTGACGCCGTGGCGAAGCATCGCCATGCGCTCGAGGCCCATGCCGAACGCGAACCCCGAGTACGTCTCGGGATCGATCTTGCAGTGGCCGAACACTTCCGGATCGACCATGCCCGCGCCGCCGATCTCGACCCAGCCGGTGTGCTTGCAGATCCGGCAGCCCGAGCCGCCGCAGAAGCTGCACTGCATGTCGACCTCGGCGCCGGGCTCGACGAACGGGAAGTACGACGGCCGCAGCCGGATCCCGAGGTCCTTGCGGAAGAACCGCTTCACGAAGTGCAGCAGCGTGCCCTTGAGATCGGCGAACGAGATCTGCTCGTCGACGGCGAGCCCCTCGATCTGCGTGAACATCGGCGAGTGCGTCGGATCGTCATCGCGGCGATAGACGTGGCCGGGCGCGACGATGCGGATCGGCGGCGGCTGCGTCAGCATCGTGCGCACCTGCACCGGGCTCGTGTGCGTGCGCAGCACGATCTCCTCGGACAGGTAGAACGTGTCCTGCATGTCGCGCGCGGGGTGATCCTTGGGGATCGCGAGCGCCTCGAACGTGTGCCAGTCGGTCTCGATCTGCGGGCCCTCGGCGACGACGAAGCCGAGCTCGGCGAAG
>JBLMXA010000847.1:0-7165 GCA_050257515.1 Acidobacteriota bacterium
CTTCCTATCCCTGGACGTCTATCGGTGTGCCGTCGCGCTGCTCCCGAAGGCCTACGCGATCTCAGAACAACTCGATGGCGAAATGGCGAGCCAGCTTCGCCGCGCCGCGCTTTCGATCAACCTCAACATCGCCGAAGGCACCGGGCGCTTCGATCGAGACCAGCGGAAGTTTCTCGTCACCGCGCGCGGTTCAGCTCTCGAGTGCGCCGCAGTGCTAGATGCCGCGGTTGCTCTCGGGCTTGGTCATCCGCAGATCGGCGAAGGCGACGCGCTCATCGTGCGGATCGTATCGATGTTGACCAAGATGATTCGGTTGACTGCCGCTTACGCTTACGCTTGCGCTTACGCTTACGCTTGATCGGACGTCAGGGAGGCGCCAGCAGCGCGCTGCCCGCGGAGCCGTGCGACGCCCCCTTGCCGTGGCGGGTCTCGAGCGAGCCGGTCGACGACGACCACATGACGTAGCCGATCGTGGCGAGCACGATCACCGCGATCACGAGCAGCACGCCGAACGGCACGCGGTCGCCGAGCGTCTTGCGCGCGAAGAACCGCCCGGCCGAGCGCTTGTGGATCGTCGACGTGACCTCCTGGGCGAACGTCGACGGCGCGCGCGCCTTCTGCATGCCCGACAGCGCCTTGCGAGTCTCGACCAGATCGTCGTGGACGCGCTTCCACTGGGGGTCCTCGCCGATCTTCTTGCCGACCTCGTCCTTGTCGGCGCCGGCGAGCGCGCCGTCGAGGTAGTCCGAGACCTTTGCGATCACGTCGTCTTCGCTGTCAGACATGGCGTTGCAGCTTCTTTCGCAGCTCGAGGCGCGCGCGGTGCAGGCGTGACTTGACCGTACCGCTCGGCAGCCCGGTGATCTCGCAGATCTCCTCGATCGACAGGTCCTCGACGTCGCGCAGCACGACCACCTCGCGGTGCTCCTCGTCGAGCTTCGCGATCGCCTCCTGCAACAGCTTCTCCATCTGCACCCCCTCGAGCGCGCGATCGGGTGTCGAAGGCGGGGGCGCGACCGGCGCGCCGTTGACGCCCTCGGTGTGCGACTCGTCGAGCTCGTCGCGGTTCTGATCGTGGCGGCGCGCGAGGTACTTGATCCGGTTCTTGCAGTGGTTGACCGTGACGCGGTAGAGCCACGTCGAGAACTTCGACTCCTCGCGGAATGTCTCGATCGTCTTGAAGACGGTGATGAACACTTCCTGCGCCACGTCCTCGGCCTCGTGCTTGTTGCCAAGCATGCGAAACGTGATGTTGAAGACCCGGTCACGGTGACTGTCGATCAGCTCGCGAAACGCCCGTTCGTCGCGGTCGCGCAGACGCCGCAAGAGCGAGCGTTCCAGCTCAGACATGACCCGGGAGCAGCATACTAAGCCCTTGTTCCGACACCCGTTCCCCCGGGTCGGTTTCCGCTCCCGACGGTCGACATAGCTTTTCGCCGCAAGTGTGTGTACCTTGGGATCGCCACGGTTCGTCGGTTTGCGAAGGCTCGTTTCGTGTTTTTGCGTTTGCGTTTCGGCCAGCTAGATCGGTGCTCAGTGGGCAGTCACTCCTGAAAAGCCCGCTTCCGAGCACGAAGGCCCCTCGTGGGGCGGGTACTTGTCACTTCTCCCGGGCCGGTTCGAGCAAGCGATGAACACTCGTCTGTACGTTGGAAACCTTTCGTTCAACACGACCGCCGACGGTGTCCGCACTGCCTTCCAGCAGTTCGGCACGGTCAGTGATGTCCACCTGGTGACGGATCGCGAGACCGGCCGTTCGCGCGGCTTCGCGTTCGTCACGATGGGCACGACCGACGAGGCGGCCAAGGCCATCGAAGGCATGGATGGCAAGACCCTCGACGGCCGTCCGCTGCGCGTCAACGAGGCCGAGCAGCGCCAGCAGCGCGGCGGCGGCGGCGGCGGCGGTGGGTTCCGCGGCGGCGGTGGCGGTGGCTACCGCGGTGGCGGCGGCGGCCGTGGCGGCTACGGCGATGAGGGCGGCGGCGGCGGCGGCGGCGGCGGCGACTACGGCGGCGGCGGCGGCGGCGACGACCGCGGTGGCGGCCGTCGTGGTGGGCGTGGCGGTCGCGGCGGCGATCGCTGGTAATCGCGATCGAGTGGCCGTCCGCTTGCACCTGGGTGCCTGCGGATGTGGCTGTTGTTCCAGCGCGTGATCGCAGGCCTGCGCCGTGGGATCCACGGCGCGGTCGTGCGAATTACTCGGTCGGGTCGATCACCGGGGCGCGCTCGCGGGGGCCGTAGAAGCGCATGCTCGCGATGAACATCGTCTCGTCGATGCCGCTGATGGCGCGACGCGCGGCGATGTCGAAGCCGTATTTCATGGCGGCGATGCCGAGGCCGCCGGAGATGTACGTCGCGCCGAGCGCGTTGTCGCGCATCGCGCCGGCGCGGATCGGGAATCCGGTCTGGCCGTTGCTCGTGCGCACGAACAGCTCGGCGCCGCCGCCGTAGCGCGCGCCGCTCGGACCGTCGAGGCGCCAGCGCGAGTCGAAGCTGAGCGCGAGGATCGAGATCGGCCGCGCGAGCACGCCGCCGCCGACCGCGCGCGGGAACTCGACGTTGTCGTTGCCGAACAGGTTGTAGCCGGCGACGCCGACGTTCACGAGGTCGGTCAGCCGCAGCGTCGTGCCGACATCGAAGCTGAACCCCGACGAGCTCGGCATCGCCGGGACATCGGAATCGAAGTGGTAGTACTTCGCGCCGAGCCCCAGGAACACGCGCGGCGTGATCGGATACGCGAGCGCGGTGCCGCCGACGTGCGTGTGCGTGTGCATGCTCATGCCGCCGAGGTCGGGGTTCGTGCCCGCGTAGTCGTAGTAGAAGCAGCCGGGATACGCAGCGGTCGTGTCGCACGCGGACACGCCGACGAGCGAGGCTTGATCGGACAGCCGGTAGCCGTAGCCGCCCTCGAACACGACGTCGCGCGACAGCGGCAGGTCGGCGGGGTTGAGCGCGATCGCGGACGCACCGGTCGCGCCGGCGCGCATGGCATCGCCGACCGCGATCTCGCGCGGACCGAGCAGATCGTCGAGCGAGTCGCCGTCGGCGTGTGCGGTGCCGATCAGCGCGCCGGCGAGGATGACGCAAGCAGAGACCCGACGCATGGGGCAAGTGTTGGCGCGGTTCGCCCGCCTGCGCAAGATTCCGATTTCTGTTGCCATCCCGGCAGCCGGCACGGGCGCTGCACGACAGGTTGGCATGACGGACACGACCGATGCCCTGGAATTGCTTAAGTCGCAGCACGACGACGTCGAGGCCCTGATCGGCCGCATCGAGGACTGCGAGGACCTCGACGAGAAGCTGGAGCTGTTCGCGGAGCTCGCGGACAAGCTCGCAGCGCACTCGACGATCGAAGAGAAGCTGTTCTACCCGAGCGTGCTCGACGACGACACGACGGAGCTGCTGATCGAGGCGACCGAGGAGCACCTCGCCGTCAAGCGCGTGCTCGCCGACATGCTCGCGCTCGATCCCGATGACGATCACTGGGACGCCAAGCTCGCCGTGCTCAAGGAGGAGGTGCGCCACCACGCCCGCGACGAGGAGGAGGGGAAGCTGTTCCCGATCCTCGAGCGCGCGCTGACCGAGGACTTCCGCGCCGCGCTCGGCAACGAGCTGCTCGCGATGTTCGAGGAGCTGCTCGAGCAGGAGCCGCGCAACCAGGTGCCGTCCGAGACGACCGAGGCCGCGCCGCTCGAGGTCGGGATGTAGCGACGCGCGCGCGCGGGCGCGCGCGTGCGGCTCCCGCGCACGCCGGGCGCGGGGATCTCGCGTGCGCGCGAGCGACACCGCGGGCATGTCGCGTGCACCTGCGCCGCGCATGGCAAACGACCCCCTCCGGAGTCGCCTCGTCGGCGTGAACGTGCCCGGCTACGAGCGGATCGCGAGTGTCGCGGCCGGCGGTGTGCTCGCGGTGATCGGCGCGCGTCGCAAGGGCGTCGGCGGCGCGCTGCTCGCCGTGCTCGGCGGCGGGCTCGTGCTTCGCGGCGTCACCGGCCGCTGCGGCCTGTATCGCATGCGCGCCGTGCGCAAGGGCATCGAGGTGCGGCGCGCCGTCACCGTGCAGGCGTCGCCGCAGGAGGTCTACGAGCTGTGGCGCGATCTCCGCAACCTGCCGCGGTTCATGGCGCACGTCCGCTCGGTCGAGCTCGAGGCCGATGGCACGTCGCGGTGGGTGATCGAGGAGGGCGGGCGGCAGCTGTCGTGGCGCGCCGAGCTCACCGAGGAGACGCCGGGACGCCGGCTGCGCTGGCAGTCGCTGCCGGGCGGCGATCTCGATCACCAGGGCATCCTCGATCTCCACGAGGCGCCCGGTGGGCGCGGCACGGTCGTCGAGGTCCGCATGCTGTACCGGCCGCCGGGCGGGTTGTTCGTCGCGGGCGAGCTGAGCGGCTTTCTGCGCGACGTCCCGGGCCTGCAGCTCGCGGCCGAGCTCGCGCGGCTGCGCCAGCTGATCGAGACCGGCGAGCTCGCGACGGGCGCACGCAACCGCGAGGAGCTGCGCGCCGACGAGAAGGTGACGTCCGCGCGAGGTGTGCTGTGAAGGCGGCGGTGTGGCGCGGCAAGCACGACGTTCGCATCGAGACCGTTCCGGATCCGGCGCTCGTCAACCCGCACGACGCGATCGTGCACGTGCGCGCGACCGCGATCTGCGGATCGGATCTGCACCTCTACAACGGCTACGTGCCGGCGATGCGCTCGGGCGACATCATCGGCCACGAGTTCATGGGCGAGGTCGTCGAGGTCGGCCGCGCGTGCGACACGATCGAGGTCGGCGATCGCGTCGCGGTGATGTGCGCGATCGCGTGCGGCCGGTGCTGGTTCTGCAAGCAGGAGCTGTACTCCGCCTGCGACAACACGAACCCGAGCTCGAGCTCGGTCGCGCTCGAGCTGATGTACGGCCACGCCGGCTCGGCGCTGTTCGGGTACTCGCACCTCTACGGCGGCTATGCCGGCGGCCAGGCCGAGTACGTGCGCGTGCCGTTCGCCGACGTCGGCTGCCTGCGGCTGCCGCCCGACATCTCCGACGAGCAGGCGCTGCTGCTCGGCGACGTGTTTCCGACGGGCTTCGTGGCCGCCGAGAACTGTCACATCGAGCCGGGCGACACCGTCGCGGTGTTCGGCTGCGGGCCGGTCGGCCAGCTCGCGATCCGCAGCGCGTTCCTGCTCGGCGCCGAGCGCGTGCTCGCGATCGACTCGGTCGCCGAGCGGCTCGCGATGGCCGGCGACGCCGGCGCGATCGAGCTCGACGAGCGCCACGGCGAGCTGATGCGCCGGATCGACGATCTCACCGGCGGCCGCGGCCCCGACGCGTGCATCGACGCGGTCGGCCTCGAGTCGCACGGCCAGGGCGCGAGCAACGTCTACGATCGCGTCAAGCACGCGCTCGGGCTCGAGACCGATCGGCCGATCGCGCTGCGCTCCGCGATCCACTGCGTGCGCAAGGGCGGCACGCTGTCGATCCCCGGCGCGTACGGCGGCTTCGTCGACAAGTTCCCGCTCGGCGCGGCGTTCGCGAAGGGCCTGCGCTTCGAGATGGGGCAGACGCAGTTCCACAATTACGCGCCGCTCCTGCTCCACCGCGTGCAGACGCATCAGATCGATCCGGCGTTCGTGATCACGCACCGGATGACGCTCGACGAGCTGCCGCGCGGCTACGAGATGTTCGACCACAAGGTCGACGGCTGCATCAAGGTCGTCGCGAACCTCTAGGCGCGTTGCCGATCTGCTGCCCGAGCTCGAACGCGAACCGCGCGAACGCCGCCATCGCGTCGAAGTCGAGATCGGGCCGCCACTCGTCCTTCGGCGTGTGGTAGCGCTCGCGGACCCACGCGGCATGTGCGCGGCGGCCGGCGTCGAGACCGCCCGCGGCGTCGAGCTCGCCGGGCTCGATGCGCAGCGCGGGGATGCCGGCCTGCGCGAACCTCACGTTGTCCCCGCGCAGGAAGTACGTCTGCTCGGGCTCGGGATCGGGGCTCACGGCGAGGCCCCGCGCGGCGGCGGCGGCGCGCACGTCGCCGGCGAGCGGCGAACCGTCGATGCCGAGCGCGACGACGTCGCGCAGCGGCAGCAGCGCGGGGACCTCGTCGATGTTGAGATCGGCGATCATCGCCTGCTCCGGCACCGGCGGGCTCGCGACGAACGCGGCCGCACCGACGAGCCCTCGCTCCTCGCCGGTCGTCGCGACGAACAGCGCGGAGCGTGCGGCCGGCTTGCGCGCGAACGCGCGCGCGACCTGCAGCATCGTCGCGACGCCGGAGCCGTTGTCGATCGCGCCGTTGAAGATCGGGTCGCGCGGCAGCGCGGGGTTCGTGCCGAGGTGATCGAGGTGTGCGGTGTAGACGACGTACTTGCCGGCGAGCGCCGGATCGCGGCCGCGCACGACGCCGACGACGTTCGCGCTGTCGCGCACCTCCGTCGTCGTGTCCCACACGCCGTGGATGCGGCCGAGCTCGACCGGCGGATGCGCGAGCGCGTCGGCCGGCGCGAGCCGCCGCAGCTCGGCGATCGGGATCAGCGCGCGCAGCCCGGCCGGCGAGCCGAGCGGACCGCCGGGCGTGGCGACGTAGATGCGCTCCGCAGAGGCGGCCGCGACCTTCGACCACACCGCCTTCTTCTCGTCCTCGTCGCGCCACACGAACACCGTGCCGACCGCGCCGAGCGACGCGAGGTGCGCGTTCTTGTCCGCGTAGCGCGCCTGCGCGATCAGCGGCAGCGACGCGGGCACGCCGGCGTAGACGACCGCGATCTTGCCGTGGAGGTCGACGCCGGCGAGATCGTCGTGCTCGTACTCGGGTGCGCTGATGCCGAACCCGACGAACACCGCCGGCGCGTCGACGTCGAGGTGAGCGCCGTGGCCGTCGGCGAGCGCGACGAACGTGGTGAACGGCGCGAGCGTCGCCGAGGCCTGCACGGCCCTGGTGAGGACGAGGTGGACCGGCTGGAAGTAGCTGCCCGCGGCAGCGGGCGCGACGCCGTCGGCGGCGAGCCGGTTCGCGACGTACTGCTGCGCGAGCCGCTCGCCGGGCGTGGCGGTGCCGCGGCCCTCGGTGCGATCGTCGGCGATCGCGCGGATGTCCGCCGACAGCGCGGACGCCGTGATGCCGTCGCCGGGAGCCGCCGCGCGACACGCCGCCAGCACGACCAGAGCTGCAACCCTCATAGGCCG
>JBLMXA010000848.1:0-14665 GCA_050257515.1 Acidobacteriota bacterium
GTGGCTCGAGGGTCTCGGCACGGTCGCCGCGTTCCAGCAGGTCACCGTGCGCGCGCAGGTCGACGGCCGGCTCGACAAGGTGCTGTTCACCGAGGGCCAGGCGGTCAAGCAGGGAGACCTGCTCGCGCAGATCGATCCGCGGCCGTTCCTCGTCCAGCTGCACGAGGCGCAGGGCGCGCTCGCGCGCGACAAGGCGCAGCTCGAGATCGCGAAGCGAAACCTCGTCCGCTACGAGGGCCTCAAGGACCAGCAGCTCGTCGCACAGCAGCAGGTCGATCAGTACGTCGGCCAGGTCGGCCAGCTCGAGGGCGCGATCAAGATCGATCAGGCGCAGGTCGAGGCCGCGCAGCTCAACCTCGACTACGCGGCGGTCAAGGCGCCGCTGACCGGCATCACCGGCGTGCGTCAGGTCGATGCCGGCAACCTCGTGCATCAGACCGATCCGAACGGCATCGTCGTGATCACCGCGATCGATCCGGCGGCGGTGTTCTTCACGATCCCGCAGGACAAGCTCCCGGAGGTCAGCGCGGCGCTCGCGAAGGGCGACGTGCCCGTCGAGGTGTGGAACCGCGACACCACCCAGTCGCTCGGCAAGGGCAAGCTCGCCGTGCTCGACAACCAGATCAACCAGACCACCGCGACGCTGCGGCTCAAGGCGCTGATCGCCAACCCGAACCGCTTGCTGTGGCCGAACGCGTTCGTCAAGGCGCGCGTGCTCGTCGAGACGCGCAAGGACGCGATCGTGATCCCGTCGACCGCGATCCAGCAGGGGCCGCAGGGCTCGTTCGTGTACCTCGCCGGTGCGGATGGCACGGCGCAGATGGCGCCGGTGGTCGTCGCGTTCACCACCGGCGACGTCGCGGTGATCGACAAGGGCCTCGCCGGCACCGAGCAGGTCGTCGTCGAAGGCTCCAACCAGCTGCGGCCGGGCGCGAAGCTCGCGACGCCGACGGCCAAGGCTCGCGGCTCGGCGGCGGGGCCGACCGCGTCGAACGCGCCCGCGCACCCGTGAGCATCTCCGAGCCGTTCATCCGCCGCCCCGTGGCGACGACGCTGCTCGTGTTCGGCCTGCTCCTCGCCGGCATCACGGGCTACGAGCAGCTGCCGGTCGCGGCCCTGCCACAGGTCGATTACCCGACGATCGTGGTCGCGACGTCGCTGCCCGGCGCGAGCGCCGAGACGATGGCCTCGGCGGTGACGACGCCGCTCGAGCGCCAGTTCGGCCAGATGCCGTCGCTCGCGCAGATGACGTCGATCTCGAGCTTCGGCAGCTCGCAGATCACGCTGCAGTTCTCGCTCGACCGCGACATCGATGCCGCCGAGCAGGACGTGCAGGCCGCGATCAACGCGGCGTCGAACCTGTTGCCGCGCACGCTGCCGGCGCCACCGACGTATTCGAAGAGCAACCCCGCCGACCAGCCGATCCTCACGCTCGCGGTGAGCTCGCCGACGCTGCCGCTCGCGCAGGTCGACGACTTCGCGGATTCGGTGCTCGCGCAGAAGATCTCCCAGGTCTCCGGCGTCGGCCTCGTCACGATCGGCGGCGGGCAGAAGCCCGCGGTGCGCGTCAAGGTCGATCCCGAGCGGCTCGCCGGCTCCGGCCTGTCGCTCGAGGACGTGCGCACCGCGCTCGCCGCCGCGAACGTCAACCAGCCGAAGGGCAACCTCGACGGTCCGCGCCAGGACTGGGCGCTCGCGACGAACGACCAGCTCGCGACCGCCGCGTCGTTCCGGCCGCTCATCATCGCGTACAAGAGCGGCTCGCCGGTGCGGCTCGAGGACGTCGCGAACGTCGTCGACGGCGTCGAGAACGATCAGCTCGCGGGCTGGGCGGGTAGAACGCGCGCGATCATCCTGAGCGTGCAGCGCCAGCCCGGCGCGAACATCATCGAGGTCACCGATCACGTCAAGGCGCTGCTGCCGCAGCTCAAGGCGTCGATGCCGCGCTCGATGGACGTGACGATCCTGAGCGATCGCACCGAGACCGTGCGCGCGAGCGTCCACGACGTGAAGTTCACGCTCGTGCTGACGATCCTGCTCGTCGTCGCGGTGATCTACCTGTTCCTCGGCAGCGCGCGCGCGACCGTGATCCCCGGCGTCGCGGTGCCGCTGTCGCTCGTCGGCACGTTCGGCTGCATGAAGCTGTTCGGATCGCTCGGCTGGATGCAGTTCTCGCTCGACAACCTGTCGCTGATGGCGCTGACGATCTCGACCGGCTTCGTCGTCGACGACGCGATCGTGATGGTCGAGAACATCTCGCGGTTCATCGAGCACGGCGACACGCCATTCGACGCCGCGCTCGCGGGCGCGAAGCAGATCGGCTTCACGATCGTGTCGCTGACCGTGTCGCTCGTCGCGGTGCTGATCCCGCTCTTGTTCATGAGCGGCCTCGTCGGCCGGCTGTTCCGCGAGTTCGCGGTGACGCTCGCGATCGCGATCTCGATCTCGGCGCTGCTGTCCCTGACGCTGACCGCGATGATGTGCGCGTGGATCCTGAAGCCGCACGCCGAGGACAAGCCGATCCTGATCGCGCGGATCTTCGAGCGCGGCTTCGCCGGCCTGCTGCGGGTCTACGACCGCACGCTGCAGATCGTGCTGCGCCACAAGACCACGACGTTGCTCGTCACGATCGCGACGGTCGTCGTCACCGTGGTGCTCGCGATCCACGTCCCGAAGGGCTTCTTTCCGGTCCAGGACACCGGGCTCGTCACCGCGATCACCGAGGCGTCGCCCGACGTGTCGTTCCCGAAGATGATGGAGCTGCAGCAGCGCGTCGCCGACGTGCTCCTGAGCGATCCCGACGTCGCGACGGTGTCGTCGTCGATCGGCGCCGACGGCATCAACCCGACGACGAACAGCGGCCGGCTGTCGATCGCGCTCGAGCCGCACGACCATCGCGACGCCGACGTCACCGAGATCATCGACCGGCTCGAGCCCAAGCTCGCACAGATCGAGGGCATCTCGACGTACCTGCAGCCGGTGCAGGACCTCACGGTCGACGCGCGGCCGAGCCGCACGCAGTACCAGTACACGATCGAGGATCCCGATCCGGCCGAGCTCGCGGCGTGGGCGCCGAAGCTGCTCGCCGCGCTGCGCGCGCGGCCCGAGCTGCGTGACGTCGCGTCGGACCAGCAGCGCGCGGGGCTCGAGCTGCATCTGGTCGTCGATCGCGACACCGCGTCGCGGCTCGGCATCTCGGCGCAGATGCTCGACGACACGCTGTACGACGCGTTCGGCCAGCGCATCGTGTCGACGACGTTCACGCAGCTCAACCAGTACCGCGTGATCCTCGAGGTCCGCGCCGCGGATCGCGAGTCGCCGAGCGCGCTCGACCGGCTGTACGTGCGCGGCTCGCAGGGCGCGGTGCCGCTGTCGTCGTTCGTGCGCGTCGAGACGCGCGAGCAGCCGCTGTCGATCGATCACGAGGGCCAGTTTCCGTCGGCGACGCTGTCGTTCGATACCGCGCCCGGCGTGTCGCTCGGCGACGCGGTCGCCGCGATCGATCAGGTGACCGCTCGGCTCGACCTGCCGCCGGCGATGCGCGGGCAGTTCACCGGCGCTGCGCAGGTGTTCCGCGACTCGCTGTCGAGCGAGCCGCTCCTCATCCTCGCCGCGCTGCTCACCGTCTACATCGTGCTCGGCGTGCTGTACGAGAGCTACATCCATCCGGTGACGATCCTGTCGACGCTGCCGTCGGCCGGCGTCGGCGCGATCCTCGCGCTGTACGTCGTCGGCAAGCCGTTCGACGTGATCGCGCTGATCGGCATCGTGCTCCTGATCGGCATCGTCAAGAAGAACGCGATCATGATGATCGACTTCGCGCTCGAGGCGGAGCGCGAGCAGGGCAAGACGCCGGAGGAGTCGATCTACCAGGCGTGCCTGCTCCGGTTCCGGCCGATCATGATGACGACGATGGCCGCGCTGCTCGGCGGGCTGCCGCTCGCGCTCGGCTCGGGCACCGGCTCCGAGCTGCGGCGGCCGCTCGGCATCACGATCGTCGGCGGGCTCCTGCTGTCGCAGATCCTGACGCTCTACACGACGCCGGTCATGTATTTGATGTTGGATCGCCTCGGCAAGCGACGGGGGAAGCGCGATGAACCTGAGCGCGCCGTTCATCCGTAGGCCGATCGCGACGTCGCTGCTCGCGGCCGCGCTGCTGCTGGCCGGCGCCGCCGCGTTCACCCAGCTGCCCGTCGCGCCGCTGCCGCGCATCGACTTCGCGACGATCAACGTCGGCGCCGATCTGCCCGGCGCGAGCCCGACGACGATGGCGACCGCGGTGGCGATGCCGCTCGAGCGCCGGTTCGGCCGCATCGCCGGCGTCAGCGAGATCACGTCGACGAGCTCGCTCGGCACGACGAGCATCACCGTGCAGTTCGATCTCGATCGCGACATCGAGTCGTGCGCGCGAGACGTCCAGGCCGCGATCAACGCCGCCGGCGGCGACCTGCCGCCGAACATGCCGCAGGTGCCGCGCTATCACAAGGTCAACCCGTCCGACGCGCCGATCCTGATCATCTCGCTGCGCAGCAAGTCGCTGCCGCTGCCGCAGGTGTTCGAGGCCGCGAACACGGTGCTCGCGCAGAAGATCGCGCAGGTCCCCGGCGTCGGCCAGGTCGGGGTCGGCGGCGGCGTGCAGCCGGCGGTGCGCATCCAGGTCGACCCGACGAGGCTCGCCGGGCTCGGGCTCGGGCTCGAGGCGATCCGCGCGGCGGTGACGAGCGCGACCTCGAACCAGCCCAAGGGCGGGATCGGCGCCGTCCACTGGCAGTCGATCGGCGTCGACGACCAGCTGCTCGATGCCGAGGCATGGAAGAACATCGTCGTGCGGTGGGCGTCGGGCCACGCGCCCACGCCGGCGCCGGACCAGACGATCGTGGTCAACCAGGGCGCGCCGGCGATCGCGGCGGCGCCCGGTACGGGCAGTCCGAGCGCGGGGCTGGCGGCGCCGGTGCTGCAGAGCGGGCAGAGCGGAGCGAGCACGAGTACGACCGCGAGAGACTCCGGCGCGGTCCGGCTCGGCGACATCGCGACGGTGACCGACGACGTCGAGAACCGGCGGGTCGCCGGCTGGTACGACGGCGAGCGCACCGTGATGGTGATCATCCGCCGCCAGCCCGGCGCGAACATCCTCGAGGTGATCGATCGGGTGAAGGCACTGCTGCCGCAGCTCGCGCGCTCGATCAACCCCGGGATCGAAGTCCAGATCGCGCTGGATCGCGCGACGACGATCCGCGCGTCGGTGCACGACGTCGAGCGCTCGCTCCTGATCTCGATCTGCCTCGTCGTCGCGGTCGTGTTCGTGTTCCTGCGCTCGGCCCGCGCGACCGCGATCCCGAGCGTCGTCGTGCCGCTGTCGCTCGTCGCGACGTTCGGCGCGATGTACCTGCTCGGCTACTCGATCGACAACCTGTCGTTGATGGCGCTCACGATCGCGACCGGGTTCGTCGTCGACGACGCGATCGTCGTCACCGAGAACATCACGCGCCACCTCGAGGGCGGCGTGCCGCCGCGCGAAGGCGCGCTCGCCGGCGCGCGCCAGATCGGCTTCACGATCGTGTCGATCACCGCGTCGCTGCTCGCGGTGTTCATCCCGATCCTGTTCATGGGCGGACCGTACGGGCGGCTGTTCCACGAGTTCGCGGTCACGCTCGCGATCGCGATCGCGCTGTCCGCGATGCTGTCGCTGACGCTGACGCCGATGATGTGCTCGCGCCTGCTGCGGCCCGCGGCGCGCGCACCGGGCGTGATCGGCCGCGCGCTCGATCGCGGGCTGCAGGGGCTGATCGCGGGCTACGCGCGCGCGCTGCGGTTCGTGCTGCGCCACCGCGGGCCGACGCTGTTCGTGTTCTTCGCGACGATGGTCGGCACCGTCTATCTCTACGCCACGCTGCCGCTCGGGCTGTTCCCGCAGCAGGACACCGGCATGATCATCGGCCAGTCGCAGGGGCCGCAGGACATCTCGTTCCCGGCGATGAAGGAGCGCCAGGAGCAGCTCAACCACATCGTGCTGGCGGATCCCGACGTCGCGCACGTCGTGTCGAACGTCGGCGGTTTTGGCTCGCGCACGCTCAACACCGGGACGCTGTTCATCTCGCTCGAGGACAAGCCGCCGCGCAAGACGAGCGCGCAGGCCGTGATCGACCGGCTGCGGCCGCAGCTCATGAAGGTGCAGGGCATCACGCTCGGCATGCAGGCGGTGCAGGACGTCCGCATCGGCGGGCGGCTGTCGCGCACCCAGTACCAGTACACGCTCGAGGACGCGAACCTCGCCGAGCTCGACGAGTGGGCGCCGAAGGTGACCGCGGTGCTGCGCAAGCTGCCCGAGCTCAAGGACGTGTTCTCCGATCAGATGACGAACGGCCTCGAGCTCGACGTCGACGTCGATCGCGACACCGCGGCGCGCCTCGGCATCACCGAGGCTCTAATCGACAACACGCTGTACGACGCGTTCGGCCAGCGCCAGGTGGCGGTGCTCTACGCGAACGTCAACCAGTACCGCGTCGTGCTCGAGGCGAGCCCGGAGGCGGTCGGCACCGGACCCGACGCGCTCGATCGCGTCTACGTGACGTCGGCGCAGGGCCAGCAGGTGCCGCTGTCGGCGGTCGTCCACGTCACCCCCGCGCGCGTCGCGCTGTCGATCAGCCACCAGGGCCAGTTCCCGGCGACGACGGTGTCGTTCAACCTCGCGCCCGGCGTCGCGCTCGGCCCCGCGGTCGCCGCGATCGAGCACGCGACCGCCGGCATCGGCATGCCGGCGAGCATCCACGGCCGGTTCGCGGGCACCGCCGAGGCGTTCCGGAGCTCGATCAAGAACACGCCGACGCTGCTGCTGCTCGCGCTGATCGTCGTCTACATCGTGCTCGGCGTGCTGTACGAGAGCTACGTGCACCCGATCACGATCCTGTCGACGCTGCCGTCGGCGGGGCTCGGCGCGCTGCTCGCGCTGCTCGCGTTCGGCAGCGACCTCAACCTGATCGCGATCGTCGGCATCATCCTCTTGATCGGCATCGTCAAGAAGAACGCGATCCTCATGATCGACTTCGCGCTCGAGCAGGAGCGCGAGGGCAAGTCTGCCGACGAGGCGATCTACGAGGCCGCGAGGCTGCGCTTCCGGCCGATCCTGATGACGACGCTCGCCGCGCTGCTCGGCGCGCTCCCGCTCGCGCTCGGCAGGGGCATCGGCAGCGAGCTGCGCCAGCCGCTCGGCATGTCGATCGTCGGCGGCCTCGCGGTGTCGCAGCTCCTGACGCTGTTCACGACGCCGGTCGTGTACCTCGCGCTGCACCGGTTCACGCGGCAGCGCCGCTAGACCTTGACGTAGCTGATCACGTGCGCCCAGTCGTTCCGCAGGAACCCCGGGATGCACCACAGCACGCACAGCGACTCGATCGGGCGCGCGGCCTCGACGCCGCCCATGTCGAGCGCGTGCCAGCCGAACTTGCCGAGGATCTCGCCGACCTCACCCTTGGCGGCCGCGTCGTTGCCGCAGATGAAGTGCGTGCCCGGTGACGGCAGCTTCGGGTTGACCATCACCGCGGCACCCATCGAGTTGAACGCCTTGACGAAGCGCGCCTGGGGCGCCTGCTTCTGCAGCCGCTCCATCAGCGACTCGTTCTGCTGCGTGAAGTAGCGGATCACGCCGTGATCCGGCGGCGCGTCGGCGATCGGGTTGCACGTGTCGATCACGATCTTGCCGGCGAGGTTCGCGACGCCTGCCTGCTCGACCGCCGACTCGGCAGCGCTGCCCTTGACCGCGATCACGACGAGCTCGCCCCACTTCGCGGCGTCGCCGAACGTGCCCGTCGACGCGTCGCCCTTCGCCTTGGTCTTCCAGCCTTCGAGCTTGGCCGGGTCGCGCGACGCGCGCATCACCGCGTAGCCGTGCTTCAAGAACCCGTCGGCGAGCGTCTCGCCGACCTGACCGGAACCGAGGACCGCGATCTTGTTCATGCCGGCGACCTTAACACCGTGCCGAACCAGTGCAGCGTCGCGTGCCACGCGTCCTCCGCCGCCTTCGGGTTGTAGACGGGAGTGCGATCGTCGGAGTGAAAGCCGTGCTTCGCGCCGGGCCACACGTGCACGTCGTGGCGCGCCTTCGACTTGCCGAGCGCGAGCCGCACCGCCTCGACATCCTCGGGCGGGATGCCGGCATCGTCGCCGCCAAAATGGATCTGCGTCGCGGCGCGCAGCTCGTGCAAGCGGTCGACGAGCGGCGTCAGCTGGAGGTGCGGGCGGACGCGCACGAGCCCGCCCGGGTAGAACGCGACGACCGCGCGCACCGCCGTCGTCAGGCCGGTGAGCACCGAGGCGAAGCCGCCCATGCAGAACCCGACCACGCCGAGGCGCTCGGGATCGACCTCGGGCCGCGCGCGCAGCCCGGCGACCGCGGAGCCGACGTCCTCCTCGAGCTGCGCGTTCGTCAGCCCCGACAGCAGCTCCATCACGCGCGGCATGTGCTCGTACGACACCTCGACGTGCGTGCCGTGGCGGTGAAACAGCTCGGGCGCGAGCGCGACGTAGCCGACGTCGGCCAGCCGCTCGCACACGCTGCGCACGTACGCGTTGACGCCGAACGCCTCCTGCATCACGACGACGCCCGGGAACGGGCCCGCGCCGTCGGGAGCCGCGAGGTAGGCGTCCATCGGGCCATCGGCGGTCGCGAGCGGGAGCCACTTGGTCTGCATGCGCGAGACGTTAGTCCGGAGCGCTCACTCGATCACCTCGGTGAGCTGGACAAACATCGCCGGCGGCTGCGTGCCCGTGGTCGCCGTCGCGTCGTACGCGGAGCCGAGCGAGCTGCAGGTCGCCTCGTCCTGGTACGAGACTCCGGCGAGCGGGCCGACGGTCTTGACCGTCCACGGCCCGTCGTCGCACGACGGGTACGTGGGGCCGAGCACCGGATCGAGGCCATAGCAGTTGCCGAGCACGGTCTGCGCGGTGCCCGCGCACGTCGCGTCGGGGTACGCAGTCACGTTCTTCGCCTGGCGCGGCAGGCAGCGAAACGCGCCGTCCTGCGCGATGAACGGCCAGCAAGAGCGGTTCAGATCGTGATCCCAGTTGGCGAGCGGCATCGGGATGCCGTCGTCCGCCGTCCAGTACAGCGTGCCGAGGCGCCCGGTGCGCGCGTCGGGCGCGACCGAGCCGGTCGGGTAGATGTCGTGCGCGTTCGCGGTGAACAGCGTGCCGGTGCCCGTCGCCTGCATCGCGCAGCCCGTCGCGCCGAGCGTCCAGTAACTCGCGGTGGTGACGTTCGCGACGACCTCGTACAGCGTGTACGACGGGCCGCACAGCGCGGTCTCGTCGACGATGAACTCGGGGCTCGGCACGGTGCCGGCGGCGGAGTAGTAGACGCGCTGCGAGCAGCCGGCGTCGCCGTAGACCGGTACGAGCACCGGATCGGAGCTCGGCATGCAGTGCGTGACGCCGGAGGCGACGCCGCCGTCGGGCCTGCACGAGCCGCGGTTGAACGACAGCACGCCGAGATCCTGGTTCGAGCCGTCGCTGTAGCCGGCATACTCGTGCGTGTACTTGCCGACGACCGCGCTCGAGTAGCGCGTCGCGCCGAACGCCGACGCGGGCACCTCGGCGCCCGTCGAGTACAGCGTCCCCGTGGCGGGCGCGGTGGTGGGCGTGCACGGCCCCGGCTTGTACACGGGCCCGGTGTAGACGGCCCCGATCGGCAGCTCGTGAAACAGGCTGGTCGCGTCGAGAAAGTACGCGTACCCGTCGTGGCCGCACGGCGAGGACTCGATCCACGCGAGCGGCACGGTGCACGCCGCGTCGGCGTAGTACTGGTCGCCGCGCGTGTGGTTCGGCATGCAGCGGTCCTTGCCGTCACTGGCTGCCGATAACACGCAGTCGGTGTCGAGCATGGTGTCGCGCCAGCCCGCGAAGATCGGATCACTGCCGTCGCCCGGCGTCCACAGCCGCGCGCGGAACCGCGTGCCGCTCGTCCAGGTCGGCCGGAACGCGGTCGCGCTGCCCGCGCCGTCGCCGAGCGTGCCGTCGCCGGAGGGCGCATCGGTCGCGGTCTGGCCGAAGTGCAGGCGCCCGCAGGCGGCGAGCGCGAGCAGCAGTGCAAACTTCACACACCCAGGATACGCCGGTTCGTTGCTGTACGAACGATGCACACGATCCTCGTCGGTGGTTACAGTTTCTTTGTCAGCTTTTTTTCGAAGCGGAGCACGAGTGGGATGCGGTACGACTCGCGGCCATGAAGCGCATGATCTGGCTCGCGATGATCCTTGGCGCCTGCACTGCCAGCCATGGCAGCGGAGGCGGAGGTGGCGGTGGTGGCGGCGGCGGCGGTGGTGGCGGAGGTGGTGGCGGCGGCGGCGGCGGCGAAGTCGATGCGCCGGTGCAGAGCACGCCGAAGACGACGATCTTCACGATCGTCCTCGAGAACCACGACTACGCCGAGATCGTCGGCTCGGCGAACGCGCCGTACATCAACAACACGCTGATCTCGCAGGGTGCGCTCGCGACGAACTACAAGGACAGCGGCACGCACCCGTCGCTGCCGAACTACCTGTACATGATCTCCGGCGACACGCAGTACTTCGGCATCATCGATCTCGATCCGACGACGTATCCGTTCCCGGTCGACAAGCCGAACCTCGCGACGCAGCTCGAGACCGCGAACATCAAGTGGCGCTCGTACGCGGAAGGCGCGGGCAGCAGCGGGTGCGCGCTGAGCGGCTCGGGCGAGTACGCGCCGAAGCACGTGCCGTTCCTCTACTTCACCGACCAGCAGAAGGCCGCGAACAGCCTGTGCGCGAACACGAACGTCGACTACTCGCAGTTCGCCGCCGATCTCGCGACCGACGAGTACCGCTACATGTGGATCACGCCGAACCTGCTCGACGACGGCCACGATCCCTCGAACGATCCGGTGACCGGGCTCAAGCAGTCCGATACGTGGCTGTCGAACGAGGTGCCGAAGATCCTCGCGAGCGACGCGTACAAAAACGGCGGCATCCTGTTCATCACCTGGGACGAGGCGGAGGGCCGCAACGGCGACGATATCGATCAGATACCGATGATCATCCTGTCGCCGCGCCTCAAGCAGGCCGGTATGACGTCGGCGACCGCGTACACGCACGCCAGCTATCTCGCGACGGTCGAGGACCTGCTGATGCTGCCGCGGCTCCAGACCGTGACGTCGACGCAGAACATGATGGAGTTCATGCAGTAGCGGTCACGAGCTCGGCGAGCCGCGGCGCCGCCGTCTTCACGTAGAACGACCAGTAGCCGATGCGATCGGCGTAGCGCTTCACGATCGCGTCCGGCTGCCACGCGCGGCCGTAGATCGCGCGCGCGTCGGCCTCGACGATGGCGAGCGACGGCAGCTCGTCCATGCGGCCGAGCCCGCGCAGCAGGATCGCGCCGGCCGAGAACGGGCCGACGCCGTCGATCGCGAGCAGCGCGGCCTTCGCGTCGGCGTACGGCGCGTCGCGCAGGAACGCCTCGCCGAGCCCGGCGACGCCGCGCACGACGCTCGCGATCCGCGCCCCCTTCGTGCGGTGGCCGATCGCGTTAGCGATCTCTGCCTCGTCGAGCTTGCCGAGCGCGGGCAGCTCGGGGAACGCGCGCAGCACGCGATCGCCGGCGCGCGCCGGCAGCCCGAACCGATCGAGGAACTTCGTCTTGAGCCGCACCGCCTGCGCGATCGGCGCCCGCTGCATCATCACGCTGTACACGGCGATCTCGGCGAGCCCGCCGGCGAACCGCACGTGGTGGAGGCCGTGCAGCGCGCGCACGATCGGCGCGAAGCTCGCGTCACCTTCGGCGGCGGCGTAGAAGCCGGCGAGCTCGTCGTCGGCGCCGAGCACCTCGGCGGCGCGGCGGCCGAGCACGTCGACCGGCGCGTCGTCGGCGACCTCGAGCACGACGCGCCCGCGCTGCTCGCGCAGCGTCACCGCGTGCGCGCGCTTGCCGGCGGCGATCGGAAACGTCACGTGCGCGGGGCCGAACACGGCCTCCGACGCGAACGCGGGGAACCGCCTCATGAACGTGATCGCCTGGGCGAGCGAGAACGGCGCGCAGGTCGGGATCGTGTGCATCATGCCCCCGTGTTACGGCGGCCTCGTGTCAGCTTGTTGTCAACTTTGACGGGTCACCGCGGGTCGAGCGGCGGGAAGGCGCCGTCGCGCAGCGGCGGCAGGCCGGCGGTCGAGCCGGGGGGCGCCTGCGGGACCGTCGTCACGTCGAGCGACGCGGCGCCGCCGGGCGGCGGGTAGTTGCCGAGCACGACGCGCCCGAACGCGACGCCGGCGCCGACCCACGCGCTGCCGTAGACGAGCAGCATCGCGCCGGCGACGCGGCCGACCTCGCCGCTCGAGCCCTTGCCGAACAGCGCCTGGAACGCGATCACGAGCGCGACGAGGCCGATCGTGCCGGTCGCGATCAGGTTGTAGCCGAGCAACAGGCGGCGCACCGCGGGGTACTGGTCCTGGTTGGTGCGGCGCAGCAGCGTGACGTGCGTCGCGAGCACGATCGCGCCGGGCAGCACGAAGCCGGCGGCCGCGCGGTACAGCGTGCCCTTGTCGTCCGCGGCGCCGGTGCTGAGCAGGGCGTAGAAGAACAGCGTGAGGCCGACGAGCAGCAGCTGCAGCCCGAGGAACGCGAAGTAGCCGAGCGCGACCTTGATGCCGAGCTGCGGATCGATCGCCGGCTCGCGATGCGCGCGCCACCGCGCGAGCACGTAGAGCACGAACGGCCACGCGAGCATCGCGAGGCCCCCGTACAGCGCGAGCTGCGCGCCCATCATCTGCGCCATCATCTCCATGGATCGCGACGTTACGCGAATCCGGGAACCCGCGGGGCGCCGGCGTGTCACACACGTCGTGCGCTGCTGGAGCCTCGTCGCGCTGCTCGTCGCTGCTCCCGCCGGCGCCGACCCCGAGCCGGACCCGCACCTGCCACCGCAGCAGGTGACCGCGCACCTCGACGGCACGGTCGCGCGGTTCGTCGAGCGCGTCGCGTTCGCGACGCACGGCGAGGGGCTCGCGACCCCGGTGTTCGTGCAGCTGCCCGCCGGCGCGGTGGTCACCGCGGGCGCCGCGATCGCCGCCGGCGCGGTCCACCGGCTCGAGCTCGTGCCCGCCGACGAGGCCGCCGCGCGGCTCGACGCGCTCGGCAAGGCGGCGCCCGACGGGCCGCGGCCGTGGGCGCTCGAGGTGCTCGATCAGGGCGATCACGGCAGCGTCGAGCTCGACGCCGCGACGCCGCGCGCCGCGCACCTCGCGGTATCGCTCGAGGGCGAGGTCGGCTCGTGCTTCTTTCGCGACGTCCGCTACGTCGCGGTGCCCGCCGCGTGGAAGCCGCTCGTCGCGCGCGAGCTGGTCGTCCGCGACGAGCCCGACGGGCTCGAAGAGGCATGCGGCGGCGGCAGCGACACGACGTGGCTCGCGTTCGCCGCGCCCGAGCTGACGCAGCTGCCGCCGGGCGAGCCGCGGATCGGCGCGATCTCCGAACGGCTCGCGCTGCCCGCCGAGCACCTCGCGCACGTCGAGCTCGATCTGTCGCGGCAGGTGATGACGATCCCGGCGGACCTCCACACCGCGATCGTGATCGACGGCTCGCGGTCGCTGACGCTGCAGGAGGCCGACGTGCAGCGCGCGATCGTGGCCGGCTACCTGCGCGCGGCGCCGCACGGCAGCGTGCAGGTGATCGAGTACGCGCGCGACGCGCACTCGCTGCTGCCGGCGTGGATGCCCGCGGCGCTCGCCGCACCTCGCGTCGACCGCGCGATCCGCGAGCTGCCCGGCCGCAACGGCTCGAGCCTCGAGGCCGGGCTCGCCGAGGCCGCGCGCTGGCTCGAGCGCGTCGACGGCACGCGCCGCATCATCCTGTTCACCGACGAGCGGTTCGCGCAGCGGTTCGAGGCGCTGCCGCCGACGGCGCTCGCGCGCGTGCTGCCGGAGCGCACGCTGCTCCACGTCGTCGCGCTCGAGACCGAGCGCGGCACGCTCGCGCGCGCCGATGACGACCGGTTCGCGCCGCTCGCCGCGATGACGCAGGGGATCGCGGTGCACGGCCGCGTCGACAAGCACGACGCGGTCGATGCGACGCTGCTCGCGCGCCCGATCGCGCTCGAGCACGTGCAGCTCGCCGCGCCGGGCTGGACGACGCTGTCGGTGTCGGGCGCGACGTGTGGCATCGGCGAC
The DNA here is from genome assembly GCA_050257515.1 of Acidobacteriota bacterium. Classification (GTDB taxonomy): domain Bacteria; phylum Myxococcota_A; class Polyangia; order Haliangiales; family Haliangiaceae; genus JABFXX01. The sequence goes on from JBLMXA010000848.1 coordinate 14,172, forward strand.
GACGGCGCGATCGACGAGGGCCGCTCGTGCGAGTGGTGGGGCCGCGGGCCGGCGGCGGCGGGCCCGGTCACGATCACGGGCCTGCTGTGGAACCGCCGCTTCGAGCGCATGGTGCGCCCGGATCCGTCGCGCGGCCGCAGGCTCGCGCGTGCGCTGTCGGTCGTCGACGAGCTCGACGACGCGCTGAAGGCGCAGGTCGATCGCGCCGCGTTCGCGGTCAACCAGGCCTGGTCGCTGTTCGCGACGTGGGGCGGCCGCGGCGGCTATGGCGATCTCGACACCGAGGGCGACATCGGCCTCGGCGGGTTCGGGACGTGCGGGTGCGGCGACGGCGGGATCAGCGACACGTTCGGCTTCGGCACCGCCACGATCAAGCTCGACCTGCGGTCGCAGTTCGCGCGCGGCGTCGGCGCGTGCCGGCACGGCCAGCGCGTCACGATCGGCATCGAGACCACGCGCGAGGAGATCGTCGACGTCGACGTCGACGTCGCGCC
>JBLMXA010000849.1:0-6831 GCA_050257515.1 Acidobacteriota bacterium
ACCGGCTCGTCGGCGAAGGTCTCCAACTATCCCGGCATCACGGTCGAGCGCCGCACCGGCTCGCTGAAGCTGCCGACCGGGCCGGCGGACCTTCACGACCTGCCCGGCACGTACTCGCTCAACGCGCGCTCCGCCGAGGAGCAGATCACGTTCGACGCGCTGGTTGGCCTCGGCGGCCAGCGAGCGCCCGACGTCGTGATCGTGTGCCTCGACGCGACGCAGCTCGCGCGCTCGGCCTATCTGCTCTTGCAGTGCCGCGAGCTCGGCGCGCGCTGCATCGGCGCGCTGACGATGGTCGACGAGGCGGGCGCGGCGTCGCCCGATCCGCGCGTGCTCGGCGAGCTGTTCGGCTGCGAGATCGTCCCGGTCACCGCGCGCACGCGGCGCGGGCTGCCCGAGCTGGTCGCGGCGATCGACCGCGCGCTGCGCAGCGAGCGCCGCCCGGCGTGGGTGTGGACGCCGTCGCGCGAGCTGCGCGCGCACCTCGATGCCGTACGCGCCGAACTGCCCGCGAGCTGGCGCGCGTCGGCGCGCTACGGCGCGCCCGCGCAGGCGGCGGCGCTGATCGAGCCCGGCGTGGCCGACGCCGACGACGCACTCGCGCTGTGGGCGCTCACGTGCATCGAGTCGGGCGAGGATGCCGACGAGCTGGTCGGCGTGCCGCCCGAGCTGCGCGCCGCGGTCGCCGCACGCGCGCCGGGCAAGACCGTCGACGACGAGGTCGTGCTCGCGCGCTGGCGCTGGCTCGATCGCGAGCTCGTGAAGGCGATGCGCGGCAAGCCCGATCGCTCGCTCACGCAGCGCATCGATCGCGTGCTGCTGCATCGCGCGGTCGGCTTCGGCGTGTTCCTCGGCATCATGGCGCTGCTGTTCATGGCGCTGTTCGCGGGCGCCGATCCGCTCGTCGGGCTCGTCGACAAGGCGCGCCAGGACGGCGGCGCCGCGCTGCGCGACGTGCTCGGCGCCGGCATCTTCACCGACTTCATCGTCGACGGTGTGATCGCCGGCGTCGGCGCGGTGCTCGTGTTCCTGCCGCAGATCCTGATGCTGTTCCTGTTCCTCGGCTTCCTCGAGGACTGCGGCTACCTCGCCCGCGTCGCGTACCTGATGGATCGCATCATGCGGTCGATGAACCTGCACGGCCGCGCGTTCGTGCCGATGCTGTTCGGCTTCGCGTGCGCGGTGCCCGCGATCACGGCGACGCGGACGATGGAGCGCCGCCGCGATCGCATCCTGACGATGATGGTCGTGCCGCTGATGACGTGCTCGGCGCGGCTGCCGGTCTACACGCTCGTGATCGGCGCGCTGATCCCGGCCGCGCGCGTGACGCAGGCGCTGCTGATGGTCGGCATGTACGCGTTCTCGGTCGCCAGCTCGCTGTGCGCGGCATGGGTGATCTCGAAGACGGTCAAGCCGCTCAAGGCGAAGCGGCTGCCGTTCCTGATCGAGCTGCCGCCGTACCGGTTCCCGCGCGTGCCCGACGTGCTGCGCATGATGTGGAGCAAGTCGTCGATGTTCCTGCGCGAGGCCGGCACCGTGATCCTCGCGTGCTCGATCGCGCTGTGGGCCCTGCTCTACTTCCCGCGCCAGCTCCCGCAAGGCTCGCCCGACTACTCCACGCTGATCCAGCAGGCGCCGACGCGTGACGTCAGGGCGCAGCTCGAGGCCCAGGAGCAGGCGGCGCACCTCGAGAACAGCTTCGGCGGCCGGCTCGGGCACGCGCTCGAGCCCGCGATCGCGCCGCTCGGCTTCGACTGGAAGATCGGCGTCGGGCTGATCGGCGCGTTCGCGGCGCGCGAGGTGTTCGTGTCGACGCTCGGCATCGTCTACGCGGTCGGCACCGACGCCGACGCGCAATCGCAGCCGCTGCGCGATGCGCTGCGCGGCGCGCACAAGGCCGACGGTGCGCGCGCGTACACGCCGCTCGTCGGGCTGTCGCTGATGGTGTTCTTCGCGCTCGCGATGCAGTGCATGAGCACGCTCGCGGTCGTCCGGAGGGAGAGCGGCGGCCTGCGCTGGCCGGCGTTCCTGTTCGGTTACATGACCGTGCTCGCGTGGACGGTGAGCTTCCTGGTCTACCAGGGAGGTCGCCTACTTGGATTCAGTTGACGATCGAGCCGCACCGCCATTCGGCCGTGCTGCTCGCCGGGAGCAAGTCCCGGCTCGCGATCGCTGTCGATCCGCGAGCGCGCCGTTCGACCCAGGCGTAGAAAGGAAGCGGAACGACCATGCAATACCTGCTGCTGCTCTACGTCGACGAGAAGGGTTTCGAGCGCATCCCCGAGGCCGAGCGCAACCCTCGGCTCGCCGAGTACACGAAGTTCATGGAGGAGCAGAAGGCCGCCGGCAAGCTGCTCGGCAGCGGCCGCCTGCAGTCGGTGACCACCGCGACCACGCTGCGGGTCACCGACGGCAAGCTGCAGATGACCGACGGCCCGTACGCCGAGGCACGCGAGCAGCTCGGCGGCTACTTCCTGATCGAGGCGAAGGACCTCGACGAGGCGACGAAGATCGCCGCGAAGTGCCCGACCGTGAAGCACGGCGCGGTCGAGATCCGTCCGATCTGGCAGATGTGACGCCATGAACGCCGCCGCCGGGATCGCCGACGCGTTCCTGCGCGAGCGCGCGCGCGTGCTCGCGACGACGATCCGCGTGTGCAACGGCGACTTCGAGCTCGCCGAGGAGTGCGTGCAGGAGGCGTTCGAGGCCGCGCTCGCGCGGTGGCCCGCCGAGGGCATGCCCGGCGAGCCGCGCGCGTGGCTCGTGTCGGTCGCGCGGTTCAAGGCGATCGATCACATCCGCCGGCGCGTGAAGCTGCGCGAGATCGTGGCAACCGAGGCGCGCGACGAGCCCGCGCCGATCGAGCTTGCCGAGCTGCAGGCCGTGCCCGACGACCGGCTGCGGCTGATGTTCACGTGCTGCCACCCGGCACTCGCGCGCGACGCGCAGGTGGCGCTGACGCTGCGCACGCTCGGCGGGCTGACGACCGAGGAGATCGCGCGCGCGTTCGTGACGTCGCCGGCGACGATGGCGCAGCGACTCGTCCGCGCGAAGGCGAAGATCCGCGACGCGAAGATCCCGTACGTCGTGCCCGAGGCGAACGAGCTCGCCGAGCGGCTCGACGCGGTGATGGCGGTCGTCTACCTGATCTTCAACGAGGGCTACGCCGCGACGGCCGGCGACTCGTGGGTGCGCCGCGACCTGTGCCGCGAGGCGATCCGGCTCGGCCACCTGCTCGTCGAGCTCGTGGGCGGCGGCGAGCCGCTCGGCCTGCTCGCGCTGATGCTGCTGCACGACGCGCGGCGCGACGCGCGCACCGACGAGCACGGCGATCTCGTGCTGCTCGAGGATCAGGACCGCACGCGCTGGGATCGCGCGCAGATCGCCGAGGCGCTCGACCTCGTGCCGGCGGCGCTGCGCGCCAGCGGCGGGCCGTACGCGCTGCAGGCCGCGATCGCCGCGCTCCACGCGCAGGCGGCGCGCGCGGACGACACCGACTGGCCGCAGATCGCGGCGCTCTACGACGAGCTGTACCGCCGCGCGCCGGCGCCGGTCGTCGCGCTCAACCGCGCGGTCGCGGTCGCGATGGCGCACGGGCCCGACGCCGGGCTCGCGCTGATCGAGCCGCTGCGCGAGCCGCTCGCGAGCTACCACCTCATGCACGCGTCGCGCGCCGATCTGCTGCGCCGGCTCGGCCGCACCGGCGAGGCGATCGCCGCGTATCGCGAGGCACTCGCGCTCGCCGGCTCGGAGCCGGAGCGGAGGTTCCTCGCGAAGCGGCTCGCGCAGCTCGCGTAGCGATCGACTTACTGCGCCGGGTCCGCGGTGATGGCCGCGGGCTCGGGCTCGGGCTCGGGCTCCTCGCCCTCGATCGTGAGCGTGCGCGCCATCGCCATGCCGTACTTCGACATCAACGTACGGATGTGCTTGCGCGACAGCCCCGAGGTGCGGCTCGCCATGGAGATGTTCATCGCCGAGTCCTCGAGACAGCGCGTCAGGTACGCGCGCTCGAATTCGGCGACGAGATACTCCTTGAGCTCGTGGAATGGACGATCGAGCCGGACCGACAGGCCGAGCGCCGGCCCGTCCGCGTCTTCTGCGCGCTCCGCTTCGGGAGGCGCCGTTCCCAGGCGGCGAAAGTTCATGTGGTGCTAGTGGAGGCTGATGTCGGAACGGTTGCAGAAAAGTGCGCGGTCACTTCGTGTTCATGTAGAAGCGCAGCTGGGCGATGCGCAACCCGTTGTTGTCATAGGACCAAAAGAAGTCCTGGAGCCGGGAATCGAACAGCGGGACGGTCTGGGTCCGGCCGTCGATCACCGCGGTGATGTACAGGAGATCCTTCGAGACGTTCGTGAACTTCGAGGTCCCGCCGTCGCGAACGAGCACCATCGAATCCGTGCTGCAGACCACCTCTCCGGTCGTCGGGTCGGTGGCGCAGGTCGTCGTGACCGACGATCCGCCCGGCGTGCCGAGCGCGCGGGCGTAGACCGAGTAGGTCGTCGACCCGCTGCCGGTCGGATCGGGGCTCGGCAGCTGGAACGCCGCGGTGCCATCGGTGCCGTTCGCGTCGATCACGGCGAAGTCGCCCTCGTCGAGCATGATCTTCGTCGTGCCGGTGAGCTCGACGAAGATCCGACCGCCGCTCGTCATGTTGGCGGTCTTGCCTTGCGCCATGCCGATGATGTTGAGGTTGTAATGGGCTCCGGACAGCGAGCCGTTGCCGGTGACGTCACCGTTGGCATTGCCCTCGTCGGAACCGTAGCCGACCATGCAGGCCGGCAGCGTCGCGAGCACGAGAACGAACGATCGGATCATGGTTGCCTCCCCGCGCCCGTCGGTGCGATGCGAGCGCCACCGTCGCGCGCGCGCAACGTCGTGGTTCGCGTGCGTGCGCGCGCGTGCCCAGAGGACACGGTCTCCTTCGCGCGAGTGGGCGCCACCCACGCGCGTGGCACCTCGGCGTGTCAGCGCGTCAGCTTGCGGTACTCGTTGATGTGACGGATCGCCGAGCGCGAGTCGCCCGATTGATCGAACAGCGTGGCGAGGTTGTAGTGCGCCTCGGCGAGCTGCGGGTCGAGCTCGAGCGCGCGCCGGTAGTGCTCGATCGCGTCGGCTTCCTTGCCCGCATCCTGCGCGAGCACGCCGAGGTTGTAGTAGGCGGTCGCGTCGGCGGGGTCGAGCTCGAGCGCGCTACGGAAGCACTCGGCGGCCGCCGCCGGGTCGGAGCTCTCGGCGAACAGCCGGCCGAGGTTGATCCAGGCCTCGGTGCAGTCGGGGCGCAGCCGCAGGGATCGGCGATAGGCGTCGATCGCGGCGACCGGGTCGCGTTCCTCGAGTAGCTGCGCGCGCGCGAGCCACTGGTCGGCGGTGGCGGGCGCGACCGCTGCAGGCACCGGCGCGTCGGGTGGGCGCGGCAGCTCGCGGACCTCGGCGGGCACGGGCTCGGGATCGATCGCGATGTCGAACGGCAGCGCGAGCTGCCCGCTCGCCGGCGGCGCGGCCGTGCCGCGGACGTGGACCCGGCCGTCGCGTGCCTCGACGGTGAGCTCGGCGAGCGACGCACCCTCGGGCAGGGTCTTCTGGATCGTGACGAGCTCGCGGCGCACGCGCGCGAGCGGCAGCCCGGCATCGATCAGGGCCTTGACCGTGCGCAGCGCGGCGAGATCGCGGAACGACAGCTGCGCGGGCACCGTGCCCGGCGAGCCGACGAGCCCGGCGCGGATGCAGCTGCGGACCGCCGACTCGGGGAGCCCGATCAGCTGCGCTGCGTGGCGCGCGGAGTAACTCGTCCACACGCGAGCATCATATCGATCCACGCCGAGATCGTCGACGCCACGCGCTCGCCGTCGTCCTTGCGATCGAGCCCGTGACCGGCGCCGTCGACGAGGTGCAGCGTCGCGCGCGGGCCGAGCGCGGCGACCGCCGGCGTCAGCAGCGCCAGCTCGGCGAGCGCGTCGCGCGTCCCCGACACGAACAGCAGCGGCCCGCCCGCGCGGGCGAGGTGCTCGCCACGCTCGACTCCGGGCTTGCCGGCGGGGTGCAGCGGAAAGCCGACGAACACGAGCCCGCGCACGCCGTCGAGCGGCTCCGCCGCGTGCGCGCGCGACGTCATCCGCCCGCCGAACGACTTGCCGCCGGCGAATCGCGGCAGCCTCGTCAGCCTCGCCGCCGCGCGCCACACCTCGCGCACCGCCCGCTCGGCGACGTCGGGCGGATCGACGCGCCCTTGCCCGCCGCCATGTACGGGAACTCCCAGCGCAGCGTCGCGATCCCGTGCGCTGCCAGCCGCTCGGCGAGCTCGCTCATGAACGCGTGGCGCATCCCTGCCCCCGCGCCGTGTGCGAGCACGAGCAGAGCGCGCGCGGAGCGGGGCCTCAGCAGCAGCCCGGGATGGCCGTTCAGGTCGGCGGTAGGCACCCGAAGATTTGCCGCCAAGACGCCATGCACGCCAAGACAGACGCCAAGATCTTTTTTGAGATCGCTTGGCGTCCGTCTTGGCGTCCTCGGCGCCTTGGCGGCTAGATCTGCCGCCGTGCGCGTGGGCATCATCGGCAGCGCCGAAGATTTGCCGCCAAGACGCCATGCACGCCAAGACAGACGCCAAGATCTTTTTTGAGATCGCTCGGCGTCCGTCTTGGCGTCCTCCGCGCCTTGGCGGCTAGATCTGCCGCCGTGCGCGTGGGCATCGTCGGCAGCGCCGAAGATTTGCCGCCAAGACGCCATGCACGCCAAGACAGACGCCAAGAGATCTTTTCTGGAAGATCGCTTGGCGTCCGTCTTGGCGTCCTCGGCGCCTTGGCGGCTAGATCTGCCGCCGTGCGCGTGGGCATC
>JBLMXA010000850.1:0-3949 GCA_050257515.1 Acidobacteriota bacterium
CTAACGCATTGCGTTAAACTTCATTCATACCAGTGGAAAATGGCAGGCGTGCGACAGTGGAGACCGCCATGGACCGCGACTTCATTCCCATCAATGTCGCCGTGCTGACGGTCTCGGATACGAGGACCGCCGAGACCGACACCTCGGGCGCGTACATCGCCGACCGGCTCGCCGAGGTCGGCCACCGGATCGTCGCGCGAACGATCGTCCAGGACTCCGAGCTGCAGATCCGCGCGCAGCTCGCCCAGTGGATCGCCGACCCCGGGGTCGACGTCGTGATCGCGACCGGCGGCACCGGCGTGACCCCACGCGACGTCACGCCCGAGGCGCTCGCGCCGCTCGTCACCAAGCACATCCCGGGGTTCGGCGAGCTGTTTCGCTGGCTGTCGTACGACGAGATCGGCACGGCGACCGTGCAGAGCCGCGCCGACGCCGCGCTGTGCGGCGCGACGTACGTGTTCCTGCTGCCGGGCTCGACCGGCGGCGTGAGGCTCGGCGTCGACAAGATCTTGATCCCGCAGCTCGATCACCGCAGCAAGCCCTGCAACTTCGTGATGCTGCTGCCGCGCATCAGGAACGAGCCGACCGGCCGCGCGTAGCTGTTTGCAGCCGTGGTCTGGGCCCCCGCCCGCGCGCGCGAAGTCCGCGACATCGCTCGCGCCGGCCGTGGTTCGGCGGTTGCACGAGGTGACCGCGTGCGGATCTGGCTCGTGCTCCTCGCCGCGTGCGGCGGCGCTCGTGCCGCCGCGATCGACGCGCCGGCGGCGGGCGCCGATGCGCCGGGCCAGGGCGATGCCGTCGCGTGCTCGACGGTCGTCACCTACGGCAACACCTGGATCCACGGCGCGAACCACCCGGACCAGTTCGACCTCGCACAGGGCGATGTCACGTGGGACGGCACGTGCACCGACGACGGCGCCAACTCGTACGCGACGCTGTCGAATGGCTGGAAGCCGTACTTCACCGGCCACGGCGCGTGCGCGATCGCGCTCGATCACGCGGCGAGCTGCGCCTCGCGCGGCAGCTGCGCGACGCGCGTCAGCTACGGCGCGGCGTGGCTGCCGCCGCCGAACCATCCGCTGCTGTTCGACGACGTCGCCGGCCGCGTGTTCGCGGCGAGCGGTTGCGTCGCGTCGGGCGCCGATTCGTACGAGGAGCTGTCGAACGGCTGGCAGCCGCACTTCACGGGCGCGAGCACGTGCGAGGTCTCGCAGCGGTGGAGCGATTGCGGCGGGCTCTACGCGAACCCGGTCGTCGCGCATGACTGCCCGGATCCGGGCGTGCTCCACGACGGTAACCGCTACGTGATGAGCTGCACGTCGGGCAACGCGGGCAACGCGTTCCCGATCTACGTGTCCGCCGATCTGACGAGCTGGACCGCGATGGGCCACATCCTGCCGATGGCCGCGAAGCCGGCGTGGGCGGCGAGCGACTTCTGGGCGCCCGAGATCCACCACGTCGGCTCGCAGTACGTCGCGTACTTCTCGGCGCGCAACGGCGCCGACTCGCGGCTGTCGATCGGCGCCGCGTACGCGAGCGATCCGCTCGGGCCGTACACCGCGCTGGCGCAGCCGCTCGTCCACGATCCGAACATGGGCGTCATCGACGCGAGCGAGTTCACCGACACCGACGGCACGCCGTACTTGCTGTGGAAGGAGGACGGCAACGCGCAGGGCGCAGCGACGCCGATCCACGCCGCGCGGCTCGCGGCCGACGGGCTGTCGGTCGTCGGCACGCCGGCGACGCTCATCACGAACGATCAGGCGTGGGAGGGCCCGCTCGTCGAGGGGCCGTGGATGATCGTGCGCAACGGCACCTACTACCTGTTCTACAGCGGCAACGGCTACGCGACGACGAGCTACGCGCTCGGCGTGGCGCGCGCGACGACGCCGCTCGGGCCGTTCGCGAAGCAGACCGGGCCGATCGTCGTCACCGGCGGTGACTGGGCGGGACCGGGCCACGGCTCGGTCGTCGATGCCGCGGGCGGCGACTACTTCGTCTATCACGCGTGGCAGGCCGGGCACGTCGGCTCGGCTCCGGGCCGGCTCGTGCTCGTCGATCAGATCGTGTGGCGCAACGGCTGGCCGGTCGTGCCGGGCGCGCCGTCGTCGGCGTCGCGGCCGATGCCCTGAGCCTCGGGGGCGATCCGCGTCATCTTGTAGTGCAGCGTGAGGCAGGGCAGGCCGAGGAAGCGCACGCGGTGATCGCAGCGCATCACGCCCGCCTCGTCGACGTAGACGCGGAAGTGCTCGCGCAACGTCGACACGCGCCACACCCGCGCGCGCTCGCCATCGCGGGCCTGCACGCGGTAGAAGCCGGCCTCGCCGAAGCGGCGGCCGCTCGAGTCGAGGATCAGCGCGCCGGTGTCGTCGACGTGGGCGCGCAGGATCACGGTCGCGTTGCCGCGCGGCATCGGGAACACCACCTTGACGCACGGGCCCGGCTCGCGCGGCACGCGCTCGGTCATGTAGAAGCCGGTGTAGAGCACGCGCTGCTTTTCGGCGAGCGTGCGGAACCAGCCGGTGTAGCGCACGCTGCCGTCGGCGCGGCGCATCAGGATGATCTCGCTCGCCATGCCGCGCGCGGTGTCGAGCGGCGACAGCGGGAAGTTGAGCTGGTTGACCTGGCGGCTGATCGTCGTGACGAGCAGCCACAGGCCGAGGTTCGTCGGGAAGTACGTCTTGCTCCACACGTCGAGCGAGAACCGCGTCGTGTGCTCGTAGAACTCGCGCACGAGCGGATGCGCGCGCGCGGGAGCGAAGCCGTCGCGCGCGAGCGCCGAGAAGTCGGGGATGAGCCCACCGTCCCGCGCGGTACGCTCGACCGAGAGCTGCTCGCGCTCGGCGGCGTCGCGGTACGGCGCGTCGCCGATCACGTCGCCTCCGAGCGGGCCTTCGAGCCAGCGCATGTCGGACCAGCGCCGCGTGCGCCCGAAGATCCACACGAGTGTGTAGATGAACCACGAGCCGACCGTGCCGACGACCCTGCGGAGGAGCTGCATGCGAGACCGTGCAGATGGTACGTTGGGTTAGATGGCGAGCGGGCTCGAAACGGCGCTGCAGAAAGCGTTGTCGGTTCGGCTGAACCTGCAGATCAGCCTGTCGCAGCTGCCGATCATCGAGGAATGGATGGACATCCACCTCGATCGCTGGCTCGAGCACAACCCGACGCCGCCCGACATGCCCGACGGCGAGGGCATCAGCTACCTCGTCATGCTCGGCAGCGACCTGCGCCGCGTGTGGTGGGGCGCGTGGGGCGATCCGCGCGGCTTCGTGCCGCGGATGGCCGACTACTTCAAGCTGTGCAACATCGCCAAGAGCGACGCGCACGTGCTCGATCAGATCGGCGAGGAGCTCGAGCCGAGGCTCGTCGGCTCGTGGATCGGCGTGTGGGGCGGCAAGGTGTCGACCGGCTGGCACTTCATGGATCCGCAGCCGTGGACGAAGATCGAATCGATGTTCGGCACCCACGAGGCGAAGTACCAGCTCAAGAAGTGGGTCGACGATCACGGCATCGCGCGCATCGAGCGGTTCACGCAGTCGATCGGCGATTCGCCGTACAGCGAGATCGAGCTCGCGATCCCCGGCGAGACCGTCGAGGACCAGGTCGCGACGCTGTCGAAGGGCTTCGAGCACTTCACCGGCGCGCCGCTGTCGGCGCCGATCGTCGACCGGCTGCGCGCGGCGCAGGTCCCCGACTTCGCGCTCGCGGTGCGCATCCGCGGCGGCAAGATCGTGCGCGTCGGCGCGCTCGCGCCGGGGTTCGCGATGGACGCGATCCAGCACCTGTGCCAGGACGCGAAGGTCGCGGTCGAGCCGAAGCTCGAGAAGCTCGTCGGCGCGCTCGGCGAGGGCATCACGCGCGTCGAGTACGGCCGCGCCGGCGAGCGCGCCGGCGTCGACATTTACATCGAGCCCAGCGAGCCCGCGCAGAAGCACCCGAGCCCGCC
>JBLMXA010000851.1:0-3544 GCA_050257515.1 Acidobacteriota bacterium
GCCTCGACCTCGTCGGCCGGCTTGGAGACCGGGGCCTCGGGCTCGGGGGCTCGGGCCTCCTCGGCGGGTTTCGCTTCCTCGACCTTCGGCTCGGGCTCGGCCTTCGGGCGCTTCCGCTCGACCTTGACCGGCTCCGGCTCCTTGACGCCGAGGCGCTCCTTGATCGAATCGGGCGCGCGCTCGCGGCTCCTCGCCGCGGCACGGCGGAGCCAGAACAGGATGAATGCGAGCACGACGACCGCGACCGCGACCTCGATCAGCTCTGTCTGCTCCATCGAGCCGCTATATACATCGTTACCGGCGCTGCCGCTCCTGGATCGCCCGATCGACGCGCTCGCTCGCGTGCGGCAGGACGGTCTCGGCGGCGACCCGCGCGGAGAAGTAGATCTCCTCGACGAAGTCGGTCAGCTCGGCGAGCGCCGGGCTCGGACGCCTCGCGCGGACGTGGTCGACGATCTGGCGCGGCGACCACACGCCCCACAGGCGCGGCTCGGGCAGCGCCGGCTCGGCGGCGCGGCGGTAGAGCTGGAACACGCGCTCGCGCACCGGCACGAGATCGACGCGCACGCCGCGCAGCTCGCCGCGGTGCGGGACGCTGACGACGAACCGCTCGGTGACGTGGCCGGACGCCGCGACCTCGGCCTGCCACTCGCCGACGCCGAGGTGCTCGAGCGCGAACGCGCCGTCGCCGCTGGTGCGGACCTCTCGCTCGGTGTCGCCGAGCGAGAGGCGCACGATCGCCTGCGCGATCGGCCGGCCGCGCACGGTGTCGCGCACGACGCCGGTGAACGCGTCGTCGGTGCGGCCGCGCAGCGTCGACACGATGCCGGGCTTGGCGACGACGAGGCCGCCTCGTTCCTGCACGTGCTCGCCTTCGGCGCTCGGCACTTCCGCCGGCGGCGCGGGCCGGCGAAACCGCTGCCATGGCTTGCTGCGCGCGGCGAAGAAGCCGCCCGCGGCGAGCCCGGTGATCACGAACGCGGCGACCGTGTACGAGACCGGCACCGGCTGCGGCGCGCGGACGCGGATCACCGCGGGCGCCGAGCGGCTCGGCCGCGCGAACGTCGCGCCGGGATCGCCCTGCGCCTGGATCGCGAACTGGCACGGCCGCGCGGGGCAGTCGCCGAGCAGCTCGGCCTCGATCTTGAAGTGATAGCCGCCGTCCTCGCCGGTCGCGGCCTGCGCGAGCCGCTTGTCGCCGGCGGTCAGCGCGACCGACGCCCGCGCGACCGGGTGGCCGTCGTCGTCGGTGACCTTGCCGGTCGCGACCAGCTCGTCCTCGTACGCGAGCTCGGTCTTGCCGACCGCCATCGTCGTCGTCGTGCCGGTGACGAGCTCGAGCGTGCCCTCGACGCTCGCGTGCTGGCGCAGGTCGTCGCCGGCGTAGCTCGCGCGCACGAGGTAGAGGCCGGGGCCGCCGGCGTCCTTGCGGGTGACGAGGAACGGCGTGCCGGCCGTCGCGGTGACGTGCAGCGGGTGCCAGTCGAGCTTGCCCGGCTGGGCGATCTCGACGAGCAGCGGCAGCTCGACGCGCTGGTCGTCGGCGACCGCGTCGACGCGGAGCTTCGCGCCGTCCTTGTCATCGGAGACTTTCTTGATCGCGAGCTCGACCTGAGCGCGCGTCGGATCGGTCATCACCGCGACCTGGGTCGAGTCGACGTCGTGGGAGCCCGCGAACATCGCGGCGACCTGCTCGGGACCGCCGCTGCCGGGCAGATCGACGTGGAACGTGCCGTCGGGGGCGGTCACCGCGATCTGGTGGCTGCCGCCGAGCTCGACCTGGACGCGCTGGCCCTCGAGGCCATCGCCGGTGAGCTTGTCGGCGAGCCGGCCGGTGACCTCGACCATGCCGCTGTCGCGCATGCGCACGCGTTGCAGCGTCAGCTGCGCCTGAGCGCGAATCTCGACCTGCGGGGCCGCGCTCGCGATCGCACCCGCCGCGATCAAGATGAGGGCTGCCGACCGCACCCCGACGTGATAGCACGCTGGGCGGGCGGCATTCGTTGTCATAGGGTCCTGGCACCCTCCGCGTGGCCAATGCGTATCAAACGAGTCGAGATCATCGGCTTCAAGTCGTTCTGCGATCGTGCCGTCGTCGAGGTCGGCGACGCGATCACGGGCGTCGTGGGGCCGAATGGCTGCGGCAAGTCCAACATCGTGGACGCGATCCGGTGGTGCATGGGCGAGCAGAGCGCCAAGCACCTGCGCGGCAAGGCGATGGAGGACGTGATCTTCGCCGGCTCGGAGTCGCGTGGCCCCGCGCCGATGGCCGAGGTGTCGCTGACGTTCGATGACGTCGGCTTCTCGCACGAGACGCTGGAGCTCGCGCGCCACTCGGATGAAGCCGGCGCCGAGCAGCAGCTCGATCAGCTGGTGCCGGACGAGCCCGCCGAGCCCGTGCGGCCGGAACCGAGCGAGGGCGAGCAGCTCGGCGAGCAGATGAGCGAGGAGGTCGCGAAGGTCCTCGTCGATCAGCCGCCGGCGTTCGAGTTCCACCAGTACACGGAGGTCACGATCACGCGCCGGCTGTATCGCGACGGCACGAGCCAGTACTTCATCAACAAGACGCCGTGCCGGCTGCGCGACATCACCGATTTCTTCCTCGGCACCGGCGTCGGCACGAAGGCGTACGCGATCATCGAGCAGGGCCGCATCGGCCAGATCGTGAGCGCCCGGGCGCAGGATCGCCGCGCGATCATCGAGGAGGCCGCGGGCATCACGAAGTTCAAGGCCAAGAAGAAGGCCGCCGAGAAGAAGCTCGAGCAGACGCGCCAGAACCTGATGCGCGTGTCGGACATCGTCAGCGAGCTCGACAAGCGGATGGGCACGCTGCGCCGGCAGGCGCAGAAGGCCGAGCGCTACCGCAAGTACAAAGGCGAGCTGAAGGATCTCGAGCTGTGGAAGGCCTCGCACCGCTGGCTCGAGCTGCGCGCCGATGCCCAGCTCGTGCAGGGCTCGCTCGGCGAGACGCGCGAGCACCTCGAGACGTCGCGCGCGGCGTGGACCGCGAAGGACGCGCACGTCGTCGCCGAGCGCGCGGAGCTCGCGGTCGAGGAGCGGCGGCTCGTCGGCGTGCAGGAGCACGTCTACGAGCTCGACAACCAGCTCCGGCTCGGCGAGAGCAAGATCGGGTTCGAGCGGCGCGAGGCCGACGAGCTCGACGCGCGGATCGCGGCGTCGCGGCAGGAGATCGTCGAGATCGAGGCGCAACGGAGCCGCGGCGCCGAGGAGCTCGCGCAGCGCCAGGGCGAGCTCGCCGGGCTCGTCGCCGAGGTCGAGCGCGAGGCCGGCGAGGTCCGCGCGCGCAAGGCGGCGGCCGGCGAGGCCAAGCAGATGGTGCACGACGCGCAGGGCCGGCTCGACGAGGCGCGGGCCGAGCTCGGCGCGCGGCGCACCGACGTCGCGACCGCCGATGCCCAGCTCGACGCGCTCGCGCGCCGGCGCGACGAGGCTGCGCGGCGCCACGAGCGCGTGCTCGCCGAGACCGCGCAGCACGTCGAGCGCGTCAAGGAGCTCGACCGCGAGGGCAGGAAGGTCGATCACG
>JBLMXA010000852.1:0-10174 GCA_050257515.1 Acidobacteriota bacterium
CGAGATCTTGCCGCTGCCGTTGTTCGCGATGTTGAAGTTCGCGTTGTCGACGACCATTCCCCACGGGTTGATCAGATCGGCGTCGACATTCTGAGCGAGGCCGGGTTGATCGGAGATGAGGTTCACTTGCTGGAATCCGGCCGCGATGGCGGATCCGGATCCAGATCCGGATCCGGAGCCGGATCCCGTGACGTCACTGCTGCCCGAATTCTCGGACGCACATCCTACGAGAGCTGCCGAGGCGGCGAGCAACGTGCCCGCAGCGCGCATATAGAAAGCCATGTCACTACCTCCTGCGGATCAGACCGCAACGGAAGCGTGTGCAGGCTGCACGCCATTCGCGTAGTGCGTCAGGGGCTGAGATCAGCGAGCGCGACTTGCAGATCGCGCGTGACGAGCACCGCACGTTGTGCGGGAACATCTTCGAAGCCATCGCGCGGATCTCCGTCACCACCCGAGACGAGCAGCACGCCGCGGAACGAGTCATCGCGCTCGCCGCGCTCGCCCGTCACCCACAACCGGCGCAGGCGCAGCGGCTCGTCCTGGCGTGCGAGCACCATCGAGCGGCCGTTGCTCAGCGCGACGTTGCCAAGGCGCGCGGTGAGCCCGGCCTGCTCGAGCTCGACCGCGACGAGCTTGAGCGTCGCAGCGA
Organism: Acidobacteriota bacterium; assembly: GCA_050257515.1. Taxonomy (GTDB): domain Bacteria; phylum Myxococcota_A; class Polyangia; order Haliangiales; family Haliangiaceae; genus JABFXX01. The sequence continues at coordinate 653 of JBLMXA010000852.1, forward strand.
GCGCGCGCCGCGTGGCCTGCACCGGGAGATTCGGATCGTCGACCGATCCTTCGTCGTGCAGCATCGCGAGGAACACGTGGAACACGAGCTCGCCCGGGCTGCGGCCCTTGATGTTGCGGCGCAGGTACTCGGGCACGTGCTCGAGGAGGCGCGGCACGATCGACTCGAGCTCGCCGATCGGATGTCCCGTCTGCGCGAACATCCAGCGACGGAACCGGAACGGCGGCGTGTTGTCGGTGCCCGCGAGCGGACGACCGCCGTCGTCGCGCACGGCCTGAGCAATGGCGCAGTCGGTCGGAATCTCGGCGAGCGGCGACGCGAGGTCGACCGGCTTGTCGCTCGACTTTGGCGTGCGCACGAGCAGCACGTCTCCGCCTTGTGTGTATCCGAGGCCCCAACGACTGACGGGCGGCTCGGCGACGAGCACCGCGCGCACGGGCGCGAGCGCGCTCCAGAGCCGCTTGGGTTGATTGCACATGCAGGCGAACAGCTTCATCTCGGTGACTCCGCACCGAGACGGATCGCCCCGGTGCTGCGACACGACCCGAAGGATCAAGGAACCAGACCCGCCACCACGACCACCCACAAACGAGTATAGGCCGTGGGTCTGATCTCGCCAATTGATCGTTGACTAGTGCAGCACCTTCAGGCGCTTGCCCGTGACTCGACGCACGCGGCCAGCACCTTCTCGAGCTCCGAAAAAACGCGAGCGCGGTCGGTCTCGTTGAACACCTCGTGCTTCATCCCCGCGAGATCGTGATAGGTCGCGCCGGGCACGCGATCGGCGACGCGCCGGCTCGCCGCCGGATCGCAGATCGGATCCGCACCTCCGACGAACCACGTCATGGGGAGGCGCACGCGCGCGGCGTGCGCCGCCACGTGCTGCTGCGCGGCCGTCGCCTCGGTGAACCAGCGCGCGGTCGCCAGATCGAAGCACAGCGTGTCGGCCTCGTGCTCGGCCTGCTTCGCGGGGTCGCTCGTCAGCCCGTCGACCGGAAGCTTCTCGGGGATGCTCAGGCGCGGCGCGACGCGGCTCGCGAGCTTGCCGAGCACGCGCTTGTACGCCGGCACCTTGAGGCGCGCGGCGAGATAGGGCGACGACACGATCGCGTGCGCCGCGTCGGGCGGACGCTCGTCGGTGAGCGCGCGCAGCGTGATCAGGCTGCCGTGCGAGTGACCGAGCAGCACGCTCGGCGCGCCCGGCGCGAGCGCGCGCGCGGCGGCGTGCGCGGCGCCGAGATCGTCGAGGTACGTGCGGAAGCGATCGATGTAGCCGCGCTGCCCCGGCGACTTGCCGTGGCCGCGGACGTCGTACGTCAGCACCGCCCAGCCCGCGCGCGTGATCACGTGCGCGAGCTCGCGGTAGCGCCCGCAGTGCTCCATGTAGCCGTGGGTGACGAGCACGCTGCCGCGCGGCGTGCCGGGCGGCGCGAACGCCTCGGCGTACAGCGCGCCGTCGGACGTCGCGATCGTGAGCGTGCGGGTCGGATCGATCGGGCCAGGCGCGGTCATCGAAGGACATCTATAGCAGACCCGAGCCGATCCCCGTGGTTGCCGGTGTCGGACCCCTGCGGTAGCGTGCGAGCCGTGCTGCGGGGGGTGGCCATCCTCTTGGTGCTCGTGTGCACGTCGTGCGGTGTTCACGACGAGCAGGACGCCGCGCGTAGCGCGAAGCGCCTCGACATCGCGAAGGACTTCCTGCAGAAGCACGAGCTCGAGGCCGCCGAGAACGAGTGCAACAAGGCGATCGCGCTCAACCACGCCAACGACGAGGCCTACAACATCCGCGGCCTGGTCTCGATGCTGCGCGCGATCGACACCCAGCGTACGATGGAGATCGACAACTGCCTCACCGGGCTCGATCTCGAGGCGACGCAGAAAGATCTCGACACTTTCTTGAAGAGGGCCGATCTCGACTTCGAGAAGGCCACGCAGCTGTCGGCGGACTACGGCGAGGCGTGGGCGAACCGCGGGGTCGTCCACACCCTGCTCGAGGACTACGGCGCCGCGGCGGGCTTCCTGTCGCGCGCGCTCGAGAACCCGGCGCGGCTGGCCAACCCGGCGCTGACGCGGGCCCACCTCGGGTGGGCGGACTTCTACGAGCAGAAGCTGGTCGAGGCGGCGAAGGAGCTGCGCCAGGCGCTGCAGTTCCAGCCCCACCAGTGCGTCGCAACTTATCGGCTTGCGAGGGTTTACTTCGCTCGCGAGGAATGGGAAAAAGCCGCAGAGCTGTTCCAGACGGTGTCCGACGACCCGTCCTGCGGGTCACAGGAAGCCAGCTACTACCTGATGAAGACTCGGATGCAGCAAGGGCTCCAGGCAGAGGCAACGCAGGCTCGCGCCGCGTGTCTCAAGATCTCGCCGAAGAGCTGCATCGCGTCGCAATGCCGCGCCGATGGAGCGGCGCTGCACTAGGAACGACACAGCATGCAAGCGATGGTCAGCGCCCCCGACGATCCCGATCCCCGCAGGAGCCTCGCGCTGTGGCTGCGCGCCGGACGCGTGCAGCGCAAGCTGAGCCTCGACGAGGTCGCGCGCATCACGAAGATCCAGCGCCGCGTGCTCGACAAGCTCGAGAACGGCCAGCTCGACGGGCTGCCGGCCGAGGTGTTCGTGCGCGGGTTCGTGCGCAGCTTCGCGCGCTGCGTGGGGCTCGACGAGAGCGAGGCGATCGAGCGGTTGATCGAGTGTTTTGGGGACGGCGCCAAGACCGGGCCGATCGCGGTGCCGGCCGCCGCGAAGGCGCTCGTGCAGAAGATCGCGCCGGCGCCGATCGAGGTCGTGATCGCCGCGCCGACGCCGGTGGTCGAGGCCGCGCCGGTGGTCGAGGCCGCGCCGGTGGTCGAGGCCACGCCGGTGGTCGAGGCCACGCCGGTGGTCGAGGCCGAGGCGCCCGCGCCCGGCCACAAGAAGCGCAACCGCAAGAAGCCCGCCGCCACGCTGCCGCCGCGCGGCCGCCGCCGCAAGCCGGGCAAGACCGACGCGCCGGTCCCGGTGCTCGCCGAGGGCAGCGTGCAGATCGCGCCGGCGACCGAGCCGGCGAGCGACTTGATCGACGGGATCGGCCCCGACGTGCCGGTGACGCCGGTGACGCCGGTGACGCCGGTGACGCCGGTGACGATCGACGTGACGCCGGTCGAAGCGGCTGCGACCGTCGAGGTCGGCCAGCCGTGGAAGCCGACGATGCCGCCGCCGGTGACGACGCCGAGCGTGCCGTGGCGTCGGCCGAGCTTGCAGACGACGACCGCGAGCGCGGCCGTCGCGCCGAGCCTCGTCATCGACGATTCCGATCCCGATCTCGCCGAGCGCGAGCAGAGCCGCCGCGCCGCCGCGAAGGATCAGCGCGTGTCGTTCCTGCCGCCGATCCTGCTCGATCGCGACGACCGCTCGCAGCGCCAGGGCGGGCTGACGCTCGCCGTGATCATCCTCCTGATCGCGGCGACGCTGACGCTCAGCTACCTGATGCGCCGGCCGACGGTCAGCGGCGACGGCGTGACGATGACCGAGACGCACAGTACGCTCGCGTAATGGCAGAAGACGTCGGCGTCGTGCTCAAGACGACGCCGCTGCGCGAGTCCGATCTGCTCGTCACGCTGTACACGCGCGAGCACGGGCGCGTCGCCGCGGTCGCGCGCGGTGCGCGCAAGTCGCAGCGGCGGTTCGCCGGCGCGCTGCAGCTGCTCGTGCTCGCGCGCTACCAGCTCGGCCGCCGGCCGCGCGGCGAGCTGTGGGGCCTCGACGCCGCCGAGATCGAGCGCGAGTGGACGCGGCTCGCGAGCGACGTCGTCGCGGTCGCGCACGCGAGCTACGCCGCCGAGCTGGTCGCCGCGCTGCTGCCGCCCGAGGTGCCCGATCCGCACGCGCTCGACGTGATCGTCGCGTTGTGGGACAGCCTCGCGGAGGCGGGACCTTCGCCGGCGGCGCTGCGCGCCGTCGAGCTCGCGCTGCTCGAGCTCGCGGGGCACGCGCCGGCGCTCGACGGGTGCGCGGCGTGCGGCGGTGCGCTCGAGGCCGGTGCGGTGTTCGATCCGTCGCGCGGCGGCGCGATGTGCCGGCGCTGCGCCGCGACCAGCCGCGGGCCGGGCGTGCGGCCGCTCGATGCCGGCACGCTCGCGTACCTGCGCGCGGCCGCGGCCGCGGGCTCGCCGGGCGCCGCGCGCGCGCTCGACGCCGATCCGGCGATCGCGGCGGCCGATCGCACCGCCGGGCGCGACGCGGTCGTCGCGATGGTGCAGAGCCTCGTCGGCAAGCCGCTGCGCTCGCTCGAGTACCTCGCCAAGCTCGGCGCGACGGCGCGCCGGACGTAGTATCCTCGCCTCCGACATGGGACGAGGACGGATCGCGCGCGCCGCGACCATCGCGATCATCGCGCTGGGCGCGAGCGCGCTCGCCGGCCCCGGTGACGGCAGCGGCAGCGGCAGCGGCAGCGCGAGCGGCGAGATCGAGATCGAGCCGGACACCGGGTCGGGCTCGGGTAGCGCCTCGCCGGAGCCGATCGTCAAGGATCCGAAGGTCGCGAGGAAGTGGCTGTCCGCGGCGCAGACGCTCGTGCAGAAGGGCGACTACTACACGCGCGCGAACCGACCGATCGATGCGAAGGCGCAGTACGACAACGCGGTCACCGCGTTCCACCACGCGATCGAGGCGAGCGACGATCTCTCGATCTACCTGCAGCTCGCGGCGGTCGAGGAGAAGCTCGGCCAGCCGGCCGCGGCGTACCAGGATGACAAGCGGCTCGTCGATCCGAAGGCCGCGCAGAAGCCCGACGTCGTCAAGAAGGCGCAGGCCAAGCTCGACGACCTGTCGATGAAGATCGGGGTGGTCAAGCTCAACATCACGCCCGACGGCACGCAGGTGACGCTCGCCGGCAAGCCGGTCGGAGAGGCGCCGCTGACGGAAGCCCTCGTGCTCGATCCGGGCACGTACACGCTGTCGCTCGCCGCGGTCGGCTATCAGCCGAAGGACGTCGAGCTCAAGGTCGAGGCTGGCTCGGAGAGCGACCGCAAGATCGTGCTCGAGCCGGTGCCGGTCGTCGTCAGGCCGATCGAGCACGAGGAGCCGGGCGCGGTCGCGCAGGCGCCCGAGGCGCCGTCGATGGTCCCGCTCTACGCGGGCGCGGGGGCGACGGTGGGCCTGCTGCTGATCGGCACGATCACCGGGTTCTCGGCGGTCGCCGATCACAGCACCTTCACCGACCCGCAGACCACCACGGCCGACCGCAAGGACGCGCAATCGCAGGGCCGCACGCTCGCTCGCGTCACCGACCTCTGCCTGTTCGGCGCCGTCGCGGCTGGCGCGTTCACCGCCTACTGGTACGTTTATAGGTGGGCCCCGGGGATGCGGGCCGTCGGCCGCGACCACTGGCTGCTCGTCAGCCCGTACGCGTCGCCGTCGGGTGGTGGCGTGGCCGCGACTGGATCGTTCTGACGCCCGAGACGTCTGAGAGGTGGAAATGGCGACCCCTGGATACCCACAGATGATGCCTGGTGGACCGATGCCGATGGGCGGCATGCCGCACCCGATGCGCCGCGGCGCGCCCAAGATCGTCCCCGTGATCGTCGGCGCCGGCCTCGCGGTCGGCGTGTTCTGCGGGCTGTTGTTCGGCGTCGGCACCGGCGAGAACAAGGCCAAGGCGGACGACAAGCCGGTCAAGGTCACCGCGACCGAGGCCGCGCCCGAGGGGCTCGGCGCGACGACGGGCTTGCCGACGGCGCCCAAGCCGGGGCCCCCCGCGGTGGTGCCGTCGGGCTCGGCGAGTGGGTCGGCGACCGGCTCGGCGACCGGCTCGGCCGCGCCGGCGAAGATCGAGCCGACGGTCAAGACCTACAAGGTCGTCGTCGACATCAAGCCCGACGATGCCGCGAAGGACGCGAAGATCCAGATCAACGGCAACGAGATCACCGGCAACACGACCGAGCTGCCGGTCGAGCAGAAGACCGTGAAGGTCGCGATCAAGACGCCGGGCTATCACTCGTACGAGAAGACGCTGACGTTCGATCTCAAGCCTGGCGACGAGACCCAGGTCGAGGTCGAGCTGGCCAAGCGCGGCGCCGCCGCACCGTCGAGTGGCTCGCCGGGCTTTGGCGGCGCGAGCCACACGGCGCCGCAGGTGCCGAGGGCGCCGCCCGGGCTGCCCAAGCCGCCCAAGCCCAAGGGTGGCGGCGTGATCGATATCTGACGGCTTTGCGGCTTCGCGCGGCGGTCAGCCCTTGACCGCGCCCGCGGTGAGGCCGCCGACCAGATACTTCTGCAGCACGTAGAACGCGATCATCACCGGGATCGAGACGACGATCGCGCCGGCGGCGAACAGGCCGTAGTCGGCGGTGTGCTCGGTGACGGTCGACTGGATCTCCATCGGCAGCGTGAACCGCGACTCGTCGGTCATGAACGTCGCCGCCATGATGAACTCGTTCCACGCGGTCATGAACGAGAACAGCGCGGTCACCGCGATGCCGGGGCGCGCGAGCGGCAGGATGATGCGGCGGAAGATCATCCACGGCGTCGCGCCGTCGATGCGCGCGGCCTCCTCGAGCTCGCGCGGCAGCGTGTCGAAGTAGCCCTTGAGCGTCCACACGCAGAACGGGATCGCCGTGGTCGCGTAGACGAGCACGAGCCCGACGAGCGAGTTCAGCATGCCGAGCTTGTCGAGCACGACGTAGAGCGGGATCAGCAGCAGCGTCGCCGGGAACATCTGGACGACGAGGAACATGCTCAGGCCCGCCTTGCGGCCGGGGAACCGGAACCGCGACAGCGCGTACGCGGCGGTGCACGACAGCAGCACGCCGACCACGGTCGTCGCGAGTGCGACGACCACCGAGTTCAGCGCATGGCGCAGGAACAACAGGTCGCCGCTGCCACCGCCGCCGCGCGCGCCGAACAGCTCGCGGAAGTGCGACAGCGTGACGTGATCGGGGATCGGCGACGGCGACAGCCCGAACGTGCGCCCGGGCTCGAACGCCTTCTTGCACACGAGCATCACCGGGTACAGCACGAGCACGACGATCGCGATCAGCGCGACGTAGACCGCGACGCGCACGGCGAGGGAAGGCTTGCGGTTCCTCACGCGGCCGCCTCCTTCGAGCGCACGATGCGCGTGCCGAACACCGTCCACAGCAGCAGGATGAGGAAGATCAGCGTCGCCTCCGCGGCCGCCATGCCGTAGCGGTCGCCACGCTCGAACGCCCACCGGTACGCGTCGGTGACGAGGATGTTCGTCGAGTCGCCCGGCTTGCCGGCCGAGACCAGGTAGATGACGTTGAACATGTTGAACGTCCAGATCGAGCCGAGCGCGACCGCCGGGCCGAGCGCCGGGCGCAGGTGCGGCAGCGTGATGTGGCAAAACCGCTGCCACGCGCTCGCGCCATCGACGCTCGCGGCCTCGTACAGCTCGCGCGGGATCGTCTCGAGCGCGCCGAGCGCGACGACCATCATGAACGGGAAGCCGAGCCAGGTGTTCGTGATCACGTTCGCCGAGAACGCGGTCGCCCACGAGCCGAACCACGACACGTCGGACAGCCCGACGGAGTGGAGCAGGGCGTTGATCGCGCCGTGCTCGCTCTGGAAGATCGAGTGCCACATCAGCGCCGTGATGTAGTTCGGGATCGCCCACGGCAGGATCAGCAGCATGCGGAACACGCCGCGGCCGCGGATCCACGTGCGCGACAGCACGAGCGCGAGCACGACGCCGATCGTGACGTGGAGCGCGACGTTGGCCGCGGTCCACACCATCGTCACGCCGAGGATGAACCAGAAGTTCAGCGGGTTGTCGAGGTTGTGGCCGCCGCCCGACAGGATGTCGGTGAAGTTGCGCAGGCCGACGAAGCTCCACGTGCCGTGCGAGTAGTCGTAGAAGCCGAGCACGACGCCGATCACGAACGGCGCGGCGACCAGGATCAGCATCGACACCGCGGCGGGTGACAGGAAGCTCACCGCGACGCGGTGGGTGTGGAAGCCGCGCGCGAGCCGATCGGTCAGCTCGCCGCGCTGCGCGACCGCGATCGCGAGGCCGAGCACGAGGATCGCGGCGGTCGCGAGCGGCGACTGCCACAGCATCGTCGGCACGGCGAGCGCGGCGATGCCGGCGGCGGTGCCGGCGACGCGCGCGCGCGGGCCGACGAGCGCGCCGGCGGCGGCGAGCGCGGCGCCCAGGCCGAGCACGCCGAGCACGACGAGCCACGGGTACGGCGCGGGCCGCGCCGGCGCCGTGAGCGCGACCGCGACTCCGCCGTGCGCGGCGGGTGCCGCGGCGAGCGCACGGCCGCTGCCGTCGGGCAGGAGCTCGGCGAACGCGTGGTGCTCGCGCGCGACGCGATTCGCGGCGTCGTAGAACAGCTTGTCGTCGGGCTGCGCGCTCGCGCCGCCGAGCACGCGCGACACGCCGGCATCGTCGACGCGGCGGTGGCGCAGGTACGGCCGCTTCGGCGACGCGGTCGCCGCGGCGACGACGCCGCCGTGTACGCCGGGCGGCGCGTCGTGGCCGGCGGCGAGCGCGGCGGTCGTGCGCTCGGCGAGCGCGGTCTGGCGCGCGGCGAGCTCGCGGTTACGCACGCCGACGAACGCGGTCGTCGCGATCACGAGCGCGCACACCGCGCCGACCGCGAAGTCGCGCAGCTGGCGACCGACCACCGGCAGCGCCGGGAAGCTTGCCGTGCTCTGCCGCGTCATCGCCGGTCCACGTAGCCCTGGACCTCGTCCTGGACCTTGCGCAGCTGGGTCGGCGCATCGGAGCGGCCGGCGATCACCTCGCCGAGCGCGGTGCGATACGGCGTCCACACCATGCGCATCGTCGGGTTGTTCGGCATCGCGACGGTGTGCTGGAGCTGCGTGCGGAACGCGCGCAGCACGGGATCGCGCGCGACCTCGGGATCGTCGTACGCGTGGACGTTCGCGACGACCTGGCGCGCCTCGCGCGCGCGCACGATCGCCGCGGCGTCGCTGGTCAGCGCGTCCATCACCGCGAACGCGGCGTCCTTGTCGTGGGCGCGCGCCGACATCACGATGCCCTCGGCGCCCAGGTACGGCGCGGCGGGCTTGCCGGTCGCCGAGATGATCGGCAGCGGCGCGACCTTCCAGTGGAGGTCGGCGCTGATGTCGGGGATCGCCCACGGGCCGAGCATCACGGTGGCCGCGACGCCGGCGTTGAACATGCTCGCGACGTCGCTGTTCTGCGCGTCCTTCGGCACGATCTTGCGCTGCGCGAGGTCGGCGACGAAGTCCATCGCCGCGGCGGCCTCGGGCGTCGCGATCGCGAGGTTGCCGTCGTCGTCGAGCACGCGGCCGCCGAAGCCGTGCAGCCAGGGCGCGTGGCCGTACAGATCGATGTTCGCGTAGGCGAGCGCGTAGCGGTCGTCGCGCTTGAGCGCGATCAGCTCGTCGGTGGTCGCCGGCGGCGTCGCGACGAGATCGGTGTTGTAGAACAGCGCGAGCGACTTCACCGCGAGCGGCAGCCCCCACAGCGAGCCCTCGTACGTCATCGCGCGCAGCGACGCGTCGCTGAACCGATCCGCGCGCGCGTCGTCGACC
>JBLMXA010000853.1:0-8737 GCA_050257515.1 Acidobacteriota bacterium
GCGGCGGGCGAGCGCGCCGAGCTCGGTCGCGACCGCATCGAGCGTGCCGGGCTGGATCGCGCGCTGCGAGGCCGCGGCGGCGAGCCGCGCCAGCTGGTTGCCGGCGCGCGCGAGCGCGAGCCGCACCGACTCGACGCGCGGCGACTGCTCGGGCGGCAGCGCGTCGGCGAGCTCGCCGAGCCGCTCGACCACCGCGCGCACGGCCTCGGCGTCGTCGGGATCGGCGGCCGCCCACGTCGCGGCGACGAGCCGCGCGTACGCTTCGAACGCGGCCTCGATCTCCGGCACCATCGACGCCTCGCGCACGATCGCGAAGTCCTCGTCGGGGAACGCGATCGTCCACGCGAGGAGCAGGTCGGTCAGCTCGGCGTGGCCATCGCGCAGCAGCGCGTCGCCCGCGCGCGTCATCGCCGCCCACACCGCGCGGCGCAGCGGCGACTGATCCTGCGCGGCGCGCGTCATCAGCTGGCGCACGGCCGCGAGCCGCGGCTCGAGCTCGGCCTCGCTGCTCGCGCGCACGCCGTCGAGCAGGCGGACGAGCGCGCGCAGCCGCGCGACGCGCAGCCCGCCGTGAGCGACCGCGCCCGACTCCGGCTGCGCCTCGCGCGCGAGCAGCGAGGCCTCGATCGACGCGAGCGCGCGCGCGAACTGGCCGCGCGCGGGATCGGTGTCGGACGCGAGCGCGAGCACCGCGGACAGCGCGTTGTCGGCGAGCAGATCGCGATCGAGCTCGCGCAGCAGGCGGATCGAGTGGCGGCGATCGATCGGGTCGTCGTCGGTCGCGCGCTCGAGCCAGTCGGCGGCGGCGGTGATCTCGTCGACCGCGACGCGCGCCTCGCGCAGCGCGCGCGGCACGTCGCCGGCGTCGAGCGCGTCGCGGGCGGCGGCGATCGCCTCGCCGATCGCGTCGGCGCTGCCGGCATCGCCGAGCTCGGCATCGAGCGCGTGGAGCAGGGCGGCGCGATCGTCGTCGCCGCCGGCGCGCATCGCCGCCCGTGTCCACGCGAGCGCGGCGGCGCTCGCGCGCGGCAGCAGCGACGCGGCCTCCTCGCGGCGCAGCTCGGCGAGCGCCTCGGCGGCCTCAAGCGGCGCGCGCTCGACGAGCGCGGTCGCGAGCTCGTCGGCGGCATCGGGCGATGCCAGCGCGAGGCCGGCGAGCCCGAGGATCGTGCCGCGCGCGACGCCGGGCTCCTTCGCGGCGCGCTCGACGAGGATCCTCTCCCACCGCCGCGCCGCGCCGCCGCGCTCGAGCGCCGCGGCCGCGGACACCGCGCCGCGCCGCGCGTCGGTGTTCGACGCCGTGGGGCGCAGCTCGCGATCGATGTCGTCGGCGAGCTCGGAGTCGACGTGCGCGAGGATGCCGCGCGCGATGCCGGCGAACCGGCACACGAGCGCCTCGCGATCGCCGAGCAGTCGCGCGAGCGCGCCGCGCACCGGCGTTCGCGCGAGCACGTGGACACCGCCGCGATCGCCGACGTCGAGGCGGCGCACCGCCTCGCGCGCGCCGTGCGCGAGCAGGCGCGCGGCCAGCCGGCGGCCGGGCAGCGAGCCGGTCGCCGGCACGATCGCCCAGCTGTCGGCGAGCGGCGGCTGCGCGAGCAGCGCGATCGCGAGCTCGCCGATCGCGCCCGGCGCGGTCAGCGGTGCCGCGAGCACGACCTCGAGGCGCGCGCGCAGGCCCTCGCTCGCGACGACCTTCGGCGAGCTGCGCGCGAGCGCGACGAGCAGCCGTACGAACGTGTCGCGATCGGCATCGCGAAGCCGCGTCAGCACGCGGCGGCCGAGCTCGCGGCGCTCGGGCCCGCCCGGCAGCGCCTGCGCCAGCTCGAACAGCGCGATCGCGCCCGCCGCCGGCGACAGCCAGTCGAGCTCGGCGAGCGTGCCGTCGGTGAGCGCGGCGCGCACCGCGAGCACGAGCTCGTCGGCGGGCACGCCCTCGAGCGGCGCCGGCTCGCGCTCGGCGACCTGAGCGAGCATCGCGAGCCCCTGGCGCGCGATGCGCCGGCGCTCGTCGGCGTCCGCGATGCGGTGCAGGCCCGCGAACGCGGTGAGGTGCTGCCGGCCCCCTGCCATCGCGCTTCATCGTAACGCGAATGCGCAATTCGCGCAGATCTCCGGTCAGTCGAGGCGAGCGCGGTGGCCGTGACAGCCAGTGCGCGGCAGCCGATAGTGAACCCGCCATGTGGGGAAGGCAGATCTATGACTAGCGTCTTGCTTCGCAAGCCGCGAGCTTCGCGGGCTATGGCTGCGCTCTGCTTTGTCGCCGGCTGTTCGTTCTCGCACGGCTCCGCCGGCTCGGCGGGAGGCGGAGGCGGCGGCACCGCGCCCGACGCGCCGACGATCGATCCGCAGGCCGACACCGATCACGACGGCATCCTCGACGGCGTCGACAACTGCGTCACCGTGCCCAACCCCGACCAGCACGATCACGATCGCGACGGCCGCGGCGACGCGTGCGACGTGTGCCCGCACCTCGCCGACACCGGCGCGGACAACGACGGCGACGGCGTCGGCGATGCGTGCGATCCGAACCCGACCACCGCCGGCGATCGCATCGTGCTGTTCGACGGCTTCTACGGACCGTCGGGATGGAGCCCGGTGATCGGCGGCGCGAGCTGGCAGGCCGCGAACGGCACGCTGAGCCAGCCGGACACGATGGCGATCTACCAGCTCGTGCGGCCGCTGTCGCCGCGGCCGAACAACGTGTTCGTCGAGGCGCGCGTGCACGTCGTCCAGCTGTCGCCGAACCCGACCGCGCGCCACTCCGTCGGCCTCGTCGTCGGCTACCACGCGATCGACGACTACTTCTTCTGCGGTGTCGCCGAGGTCTCGGGCGCCGCCGAGCTCGACGCCGGCTACGTGTTCCCCGACGGCTCGACCGCCGGCTCGTTCAGCGACAATCCGGGCGCGTTCTCGGGCGCGATGACCGGCGATGCGATCGTGATCCAGGCGCAGACCTCGCAGCCGATCGGCGACACGAATACCCACCTCGACTGCACCGGTCAGCGGGCGGCCGATCACGGCACCGCGAGCTACGACGCCCAGGTCGACGCAGCCGGCGACATCGGCCTGCGCACGAATGGCGCGAATGCGACGTTCGACTACGTGTTCGTCGTCGAGACTCCGCCGCCGGCGCCGTAGGCGAGCTCGGCACGCCGCATGCTCCTTCGTAGGAGCATGCAGACGCACAAGGAATCCCGACGCCGTCGCAAGCGTCACGGACGCGGGCCGCTGTTCCCGCAGCCGTCGATCGCGGACATCGATCCAGCGGATCCCGCGCAGGCGCTCGACGAGAGCGGCGACTTCCACGTCGAGCCGCTGGCGGTCGATGCCGAGCCGTCTGCGGAGGCGGCCGACGAGCTCGATCAGGCAGAGGCCGAGTCGTTCGCGGAGGACGAGTCGCAGGACGAGGAGATCGCCGAGCCGCCCGAGCGCGACACCGGCGAGCTCTATGGCGTGCACACCTCGCCGGCGACCGATCGCGATCTCGCGGCGCGCGAGGACCACGACTCGTTCCAGCAGTCGGACGAGGGCGAGACCTGGCTCGAGGTGCTCGAGACCAAGGCGACCGAGGGCGGCCCCGCCGCCGAGCACGAGGTCGTGATCATCGACGACAGCGATCCGCACGAGGGGCCGCCGCCGACCGACTTCCGCGACCGGCCGAAGGCCGACAAGGGCTCGGGCGGACCGGGCGGCTTGTAGCGTATCGTCCGCGCATGGAACGCCTCGAGCTCGCCGGCCTCACGACCCGCATCGTCGGGGACGGCCCCGTCACCTGCGTGCTGCTCCACGGCTTCGGCGCGCCCGGCGACGACCTCGTGCCGCTCGCCGATCACCTCGCGGCGCGCTGCGTGTTCCCCGAGGCGCCGCTCGAGCTCGCCGGCATCTACGGCGACGCGCGTGCGTGGTGGCTGCTCGATCTCGCGCGGCTCGAGCTCGAGCTCGCGTCGGGGACGCCGCGCGATCGTCGCGGCGAGGTGCCCGAGGGGCTGCCGGCGGCGCGCGATCACGTCATGCGGCTGCTCGATCAGGTGCAGGCGCGGCTCGGCGTCGACGACGCGCACCTCGTCGTCGGCGGGTTCTCGCAGGGCGCGATGGTCGCGCTCGATGTCGCGCTCCACCGCGAGCGGCCGGTCGCCGGCGTCGTGGTGATGTCGGGCACGCTGCTCGCCGAGTCGGAGTGGCGGCCGCGCATGAGCAAGCTCGCCGGCGTGCCGGTGCTGCAGTCGCACGGCCGCCGCGATCCGCTGCTGCCGTTCTCGATCGCCGAGGTGCTGCGCGACCAGCTGAAGGCCGCCGGCGCGGACGTCGAGTGGCACGACTTCATCGGCGGTCACGAGATCCCGCCGGTGGTGCTCGATGCGCTCGCGCGGTTCGTCGCCGCTAGAACTTGATGTTGTTGCAGACCGTGCCGGCATCCGGGCAGCACACGTCGATGCCGCCGTAGTTGTCGGAGTGGAAGCACACGTGCGAGCCCTTCGACGGGTAGTAGTACATCCAGAAGAAGCACATCTCGTCGTTGGCCGACTCGCCGAACTTCACGGTCGTGCTCCCGGTGTTGTCGTAGACGCACTTGAAGTCGAAGCCGCCGCCGGTCGGGATGCTGAACTCGGGGCTCCACACCTGCGTGATCGGCTCGCTCCACACGAACGGGTTCGGCGCGTAGACCGGCGTCCTCGTGCCGCCGTTGGTCAGCGCGGTCGCGACCTGCATGTCGGTGCCGAAGTGGTGCGTGTGGCCGGTGATCGCGAAGATCTTCGTCGAGCTGAGGTCCATGTTCGCGCGGCTCGGCGTGAAGAACTGCTCGACCGTCGTCATCGCGCCCGGCGGCAGGCTGATGTCGGGCGTGCCGATGAACAGGATGTTCGCCTCGTTCTTGATCGTCGCCGGATCGGCCGCGTAGAGCTCGGTCGTGCCGGTCACCATCTCCGGCGTGTCGGTCGTGTTGATGTAGTGCAGCTCGATCCGCATCATCTGGTTCGCGGCGAGGTGGTGCGCGACGCCGGTCGGCAGCGTCAGCTCGTCGTCCGACTTCTGCGTGATCATGAGCGGTGTCACCATGCCGCTCTGGTTGAGCGCGCCGGTGAACGGCTGGCAATCGAACGGCGTCAGCTGCTCGGTCGTGTCCATGTCGTCCTTGTAGACGATCATGTGATGCGAGCCCGTCGAGATCGTGTTGTGCATCTGGTGCACCATGATGTCGGTCGAGTTCGACAGCCTGGCGATGATGCACTGCGTGTTCTCGACGCCGGGCTGCACCGCGACCGGCCCCCACGTGAGCTCGTACTTGTCACCGGTCAGTGGGGGCGCGTCCATGTCGCCGTTGCCGCCGCCGCCCTTGCTCCCTCCACACCCCAGGATCAACGAGCACGATGCGAGCGCGAGCACGAAACGGCGCATGGCTACCCTCCAGCTTGCGCGCAGCTTACCCAGACCTCCGCCGCCGGAACAACGACCAATTTCAGGGGGCCACGCGCGTGACCCTGTACCCCTTTTGCGCAAGCAGGTCGAGGACGCTGCGGGGGCCGATCAGGTGCATCGCACCGACGGCGATGAACGCGCCTCCGTCGGCGTGCAGCTGCTCGATCCGCGCGATCCACGACGCGTTGCGGTGATAGAGCATGTCCTCCATCATCTGGTCGTACTCGGCATCGCTGCGGCCGAACTTCTTCCACTCGGTCTTCTCCGACGCCGACAGCGCGAGGATCTTCTGGTCGTCGCCGGCGATGTACGCGGCGAGCATGTCCTTCTGCATCTGCTCGCCCCACGACAGATCGTCGAGCATCTCCTCGAGCGCGCGGACGTCCATCCACTTCACGAGCGCCGCGACCTGCACGCTCCCCGGCTCGAGATACGCGATCGGCTTGTGCTCGTTCTGGGCATGGCCGAGCAGCACGCCGTCCATCGGCGGGGTCTGCGGCAGGCCGCGCAGCGCCAGCATCGTCGCCGCGATCGTCGGCTTCATCGCGTTGACGCGCGCGGCGACCTTGGGCGTGAGCGCGGCCTCGAGCTTGTGCCAGTAGGCGTCGCCGAGATCGTCGTGCAGCGTCTTGCCGTCGCTCCGGTTCGCGAGGTCGGCGGCGAGCGAGCGATCCGTGATGTCGGTCTCCATCGCGAACGCCGGCGCGGCATCGAGCCGCTTCCAGATCGACCCGGGCAGCCGCGTCTCGGCGTCGACGCCGGTGTGGAACGTGCCGAGCGCGTAGCTCGTCTTGCCGTCCTTCTCGATCTTGAAGAACAGCGGGCGGGGCAGGGGATCCTGCTTGGCCTCGGGCTTGGCCCAGGGATCGGCGGGAGCGGCCTTGCCGGCCGGGGTGCCGGTAGCCTGTTTCTGACATCCAACCACCGAGAGGGCGGCGATCAGCGCGAACAGGCCGGTGGCGCAGCGCGTTCTCATGCGGCAGCTTTAGCATGCCAATGGTAGGGAGGCTGACAGATCCAACTATGCGGATCGCCAGACGATGATGGACATGGGACGCATGGGGGTCGTGCTCGCGGGCGCGCTGGTGGCGGCGATGCCGGTCGCCCACGCCGACAACGCGGCGACGACGACCGCGACGGCGACGATGGCGCCGCTCGAACAGATGTGGCCGGCGCTGCCGATGCACCACGAGCTCTCGATGGAGGATCAGATCACCGATCACCTGTCGGCGATCGGCAACCTGCTCGGCAACGACATCGACTATCTGTCGCACGACATGATCGGCCTCCACGTCGACGGCCGCGCGCAGCGCGCGCGCCTGCGCCTCGGCACCGGCACCGGCCACTACCTGTCGTTCCGCATGGACAGCGACTGGCACTTCGCCGACGGCAAGGCGCGCGTCAACCTGCGCCTGCACATGGGCCTCGCCGGCCACCAGCTCGACATGAAGCTACCGGCGATGGATCTGACGACGGACAGCTATCACGGCGAGTCGATGGTCACCGTGAACATCCCGGTGCTCGAGAAGCACTTCTAGGCTTCCGGAGAATAGGGAATAGGCAACCGAGAACCGAGAGCTGAGAATTCGGACTTCTCGGTTCCCTGTTGAGTATTCCCTATCGAGCTACGGGCCCCAGTGCCCGTCGGTCCACACCCACTGGCTGCCCTGGCGCTGCCACTGGCCGTCGTACCAGCGCGCGTTCGCGCGCGGGCGCTCCCAGTGCCCGGCGAGCCACTCGTACTGGCTGCCGTTCCAGCGGTAGTGGCCGCGGATCCAGATGAAGCCCGCGCGCGTGCCCGGGTTCTCGACGATCGGCGCCGGCGGCCCCGGCTGGACTTGCACCGGCTGCGGCTGCGGCACCGGCGCGACCGTCGGCGGCGCGCCCCACGTGCCCTCGACCCACACGTAGCGGCCGTCGCGCCGCTCCCACCGGCCGTCGTTCCACTGGCCGTTCGCGCGCTCGCGCTCCCAGTGACCGGCCAGCCACTGCCACTGGCCGGCGCGCCAGTCCCAGCGGCCGCGCACCCACACGAAGCCGCGGCGATCGTCGTGGCGCTCCTCGCGCGGCGGCGGCGGCGCGTCGATCGGGTACTGCGGCGGCGCGCCCCAGCCGCCCTCGATCCACACGTAGCGACCGTCGCGCAGCTCCCAGCGGCCCGGGTTCCAGGACTGGCCCGCGCGCGCGCGCTCCCAGTGACCGTCGAGCCACTGCCACTGGCCGTCGCGCCAGTCCCAGCGGCCGCGCACCCACACGAACCCGTTACGCCACTCGTGGTGCTCCTCGCGCGGCGGCGGCGGCGCCTCGACCGGATACTGCGGCACGTCTTCCCAGCCGCCCTCGGCGAGCACCCACTGGCCGTCGCGCAGCTCCCACTTGTGGTCGCGCCAGTGCTTGCCGTGATGCTCGCGCTCCCAGTGACCGGGCAGCCATTGCCACTGACCGGCGCGCCAGTCCCAGCGGCCGCGCACGAACACGAAGCCGGGGCGGCGATCGATCACCTCCTCGCGCGGCGGCGGCGGCGCGACCGTCGGGCCGGCGTCGATCCAGTCGCCGTCGACCCACACGTACATGCCATCGCGCAGGTCCCAGCGACCCTCGTGCCAGCGCTTGCCGGCGCGCTCGCGCTCGTAGTGCCCGGGCCGCCAGTCCCAGCGACCGCGGTGCCAGTCCCAGCGCCCGGCGACCCACACGAACCCCGGGCGCGCCTCGAACCGCTCGTAGCGCGCGGGCGGCGGCGCCTCGCGCGGACCGTCGTCGCGATCGTGCCAGCCGTGTCGATGGTCCCGCACCTCTGGATCTGCCGACGCGATCGGCGCGACGCTGATCAGAGCCCCCACCGCCACGAGCCATCGAAACAGAGGTGTTCGCATCGTTTTCTCCTGTGCCGGACGTCCGACGGAGGGTATCTCGGTTTATTCACGCGATGGGACCCGTGATGACGCGGAAGATCTGCCGCTGTTGCGCAGTGTTGAGCGCCGTCGCGGCCTGCCGCGGCGAGGCTCGCTCGCACGCGTCCGAGCGTCCGATCGACACCGCGATCGCGCGCGAGCTGACCGCGCGGTGGGGCGTGCCGCTCGCCGTGCACTGCGAGCTGCCGATGCCGGCGTGCCACGTCGAGCTGCCCGACGGCAGCGTGCTGCCGGTGCGGCTGACACCCGACGCGTCGGGATGGACGTGGCAGCTCGTCGATCACGTCGTCGACACGCAGCCGATCGCGCGCTACGTCGAGGCGATGCTCGCTGATCTTCACGTCGCGCAGACCGCGAATTGCGGCGCGCGCGTGCGGCGGATCGACGCGGGCGAGCGGCTCGCG